>JALTKP010000311.1 GCA_027078075.1 Gammaproteobacteria bacterium
GCTCTGTAATGCTGCTGACTTTGCTCTTAAATCGCGGGTCATAACTGTAGGTGGTTAATTTCTCTTCGGGTGTATTAACCGCTTCGGTGATTGATGTTGGGTTTCCATTCGCATCATAGCTGTTGTAGTTCGTTAAAATATCAAATTCTGTTTTGTCTAATAAGTTAAGTTTGCTCTGAAAAGGAGCCAACGTATTGATGTCGTAGTTAAAGGCTGCATCTTTGCTTGTGCAGTCTGGGCATACGCCGCTATCAATTTGCGTAAGCAGACCCTTTACTGCGGAGGTCGATATTTGAAGAACGGTCTGGTTGCCTCGACTATCGGTGACCGTATTGGCACCTGTGTTATACAAAACGGATGTGTTATCAATCTTGCTCAGGCTATCACCAAGATAAGATGATTTGGCCAGGCCATTATCATAATAATCGAAGGTGCTGTAACGAATATTGCGTTCATCGATTAAACCGGCCAGCAAAGTGCCTTGCGGGGTGGTGGTGTACTGATAATTTTTTTCGGTTAAATCGGGGTTGATGACTTTTTCCAGCAAGCCGTCGGCATTATAAGCGTATGTCCAAACCCTGCTGCCCTCTGTTACCGTTTCAACCTGATTTGATGTATTGTATGTAAACTGAAGAGAGTGACCGATGTTATTCACAACCTGATTGAGCAAGCCAGTGGTGGCGTCATATTGCAACGACTCGATTATGCCATTGGGATAGGTAATGGTTTGTAGTACACCTGATCGGTTATAGGTTTCTACTATGTCGTTTTCGTCGGTGTATTTATAATTTAAGACTCTATCGAATACATTGCTGGCTAGTGCGGTAATTGTGCTGTCAATATTCCCTATAACTAACGATTTTTCACCCAGTGTTTTTGAATAGTACTTGTATTCTGTCGCAGTCGAGTCATCACCAAGTTCAAATAAAAGCACATTTCCATTAGGTCTATGCAATTCTAGTAACGCGGGACTACTAACAACATTAGAAACTTGACTGTGAGAGCGTATAGGTACAGTGCGAATATACCTGCCATTGCTATCTCGTAATATACAACGATTAGGTCGATATTCATATGTTGCAGTGGCACCCTCATATCTGGATGCAATAAAATACGAAGGGGTTCTAGATAAAATTTCATCAAAGCCCTGTTCACAAGCCGCTTGTTTTGAGGTATATACCGTAGACTGTAAATTTGAATCAATTTTTGCTGGTGTATTTGTACTGCCCACATAACTAATGCCAGGGCTATTGTAATTTGAAAATTCTATTCTTTTCTGATAACTATGAGTCCAACCCACACTACCTGCATTCTGCCTTTGATTAACAACTAGATCGCTATTATATGTACGTGTATATTCAGGCTTGTGAAGTGTAGTGCCCTCTATCTTTGACTCAATATCCGTATGGATTTTATATTTGTTACCGGTAATTAAATTTATAGGGTGGCAGGAAGATGTTGCTTGATCACCACGGCTGTTATTGCTGTTGTCTTGTCTATTTAAATCAATAAAATATTCTGCGCCTGTAAGATCACATACCACGCTAAAGCTATAAGCGGCTACTCCATCACCACCTCTTATACCTTCAGGGCATATAGCACCACAGTAACCGCTTGCCATAGTTCGGGCACCTTGAGCTCCGAACCCACCGTTAGGACCCATAAGATAGTAGCTCGCCAAAAAACCAGAGCAACCTGACGCAAGCTCTCCATTACAATTATTAACAAGCACATCACCGACAGTTGATGCTGCAAAACCAAAACCTGTTCCACTACCTTTGCAGCTCATATCCGCATAAGCAGGTTGAGACAAGATCTGGCCTACAAAAAGACAATACAGTAAAAATTTGTATTGCACTGTTTTTCTATAGAAGTTTATATTTTTTTGCGGCACACTTACTTTGGCTAACTCACCAACCCCATTACTTACCCCACTAACAAACAACCTACAAGAAACTCGGAGTCGCTTGCCCCAACCCCATAAGGAATAAAGCAAGCCCAATAAGAAGTAAACGGGTTTATTTTTAAACAGACGAGAAAAAAAAGAATTGATTTGCAAGCTATACATTGGTTACTACTCCCTAGAATATTTTTTATAATTTTTATTTGAACATTTCAAAGCAAGATGACGCTGTTAATTTTTATTGCTCTGTTAATTGCCCTTTATCTGCTGTCTGATATATCACTTGCGTTAACTTAATGTCAAATTTTTATACTAAAGTTGTGATCTGAAACAACAATTAATACCGGCATCACAGGTGGAACATAGGGAGGAGCCAATTGGAATGTGCTAAATAATTTATTTAAACAATGACGGGGTTTATTATTTTGAGACCTTTACACGAAACGTTTTTCGTTATCT
>JALTKP010000312.1 GCA_027078075.1 Gammaproteobacteria bacterium
TGCTATAGCAAAAAATTTGATTATGAACGACCACCGGCTAAAAGCCGGTGGTTTCAGATTACGGCTGAAAGCCGGTCGCCTAAAGGCGATTTATAGCACACTAAAATCATCATCCGCTTCATCTGGCTTTTGATTCTTTATGTAAGGGCTTGGTTTGGCTATAACTGCGATGAAATTATATCCCGCCACCACAACCAATGCCAACGTCACTAATATCAATATCTGTTAGTAACATCTCGTATGTGCTACCGTCTGGCGATAGTCTTTTGATTTCATGCCGGCCTGTTGAGTTTCCAGGCCGTTGTAACCAAAGAGATGCAACAGTATTATCTCCAAATACACAAGGTGTATTATCATTTGATTGTGAACTGTTCAGTGGACTGATTTCTCCTGTAGAAATATCAGCTTTCCATATCACCTCACCCAAGCTGTCTTCAAGTTCAAATACAATGTTGTTATTTACATCGTAATCTGGCTTTATCATTTGTCTAAAGTTGTTAGAAACAGATGCTATATCAGTGCTGGTCATTTCTACAGTGAAGTCGCCTCCTTGAGATATATTACTGCAAAAAGCGCCATCGGTTATATTAGGCAAAAAACATCTAAAAATAACTCTGCTACTGTCAAAGCTAAATGAGGGGTGGTTGCTGTAGCCGTTTGAGTTTGTGTTTCCATTAGTCAAATTGGCTAAAACTCCCCAGTTATCGCCTGTTTTTTTGTAGGTTATGATATCGGTTCCACTTCCAGATTCTGCACGCATGACGACAGCAGCAATTGTGCCGTCATTTGATATTGCAAAATAGTCTTCAGGTCGAACTATTTGCCCGGACTCCAGTTGTATAAGACTTGATCTACCTGACTGTAGGTCGATGACATAAAGGCTATTGCCTGTATCTTGTGTTCGAGTGTTCACAATAATATGGCTGCCATCAGGAGAGATATTAATTAAATAATCTTCTGTTCTGTTAGGAATAATGGTATTTAGCCACTCTGAGATATTGATTATCTCGTTATCAGATGACACAGCAGGATCATTTAAGTCGATCATATAAAGCGTTCTTGGTGCATCTCGACTAACGGCATAAACAATTTTAGGTGTATTAGGTTGAATATTTTGAGGCTGACCTGTAGAGGATGATAATGAATATATCAGAATGCCTTTTGTATCAACTAAAGTACTATTTATAGCATTACTTTGTGATACTTGTATGCGGAATTGACCAGTTGATACTTCTTCCATATTAAAAGCAATTCGATCACCTTCCTTAAGACCAATGATTACAATTTTTTTATAGGATGCGGATGGTAAATTAATGGTTGCATCGATATTAGGGGTACTTGCATCAAGAAGGCTGCCAATAGGGTATAGCAGAAGATTTTCTCCAATAGCTTTTAGACGCCAATTTTCTAAGTTGATATTACTGATATCGTCATAGCTGTTATTGATATCCGTTAGTTGAATAGCTATTTCATTATGTATTTCAGGTGCAGTTGCTGTTAGTGAGTAAGCAAGGTAGTTACTGTACAGTGAGCTTTGGAAGGGGTTGTAATCATAAGGGATTCCGCCCTGATCAAATAAAGTGTAATTACTTGTGCCAGTAAAAGGCGTGAGTGAAATACGTGATTTTTGGGTGCTTGTTTGAAGCTCTGCCTGGTTGTTATTGATCGCAGTATAACGACCATTGACACTTGGCAAGTTGATATTGAGTTCTATATTGTTTTCCGGGAAAGTATCATTGGTTCTTGCGTAGTCAATGATTATATAATCATCGGTTGCGCCATTTTTGAACCATACTACGGCACGCTCGACCTTGTCATAGTAATAGGCGTTTTCAAAAGAAGAGTTGTAATTATTAGTGGCATCAAAGACAAAGTAATCTAATTGGTCTGATATATAGTTTACTTTAATTTCATTATCACCACCGGCTTCCAATGAGTACATAAATGGAGTTGTAGTGTTGTCAACTTTAGTAGTGTATCGAGGTACATTGTAGGACTCGGGTGATATGGACGCACCGCCATAGCCTGTATTGTGGTTAAAGACCCATTCTTGATTTCGATAAATACTTAAATTTCCTGTGTCAGATGCATTATGATCAAAGCCCCCCCAGGCTGTTGTAAATACAGTGTAAGTTGCATCAACATCCCATGAGGTTCGGTCAAAAATTATGCCATAGCCAGACTCGGTAAATGCTGTATCAAGACCAGTGCTATAGTCAGTATCAGTTACCGGTTGTTCAAATAACATAAAATTGAAGTAGCGTAGGCTGGATACAGGAGCATTTTTGTTAGCTACAAATTTCTGAATTCGGCTAGCAGTGTCTGTATCGCCCATGCGGTCAAGCAATGCCGCCTGTT
>JALTKP010000313.1 GCA_027078075.1 Gammaproteobacteria bacterium
GCTTCCATTTGGGCCCTCCCGCTTCGAGTATCTGAGGATGGAGGTTCTGTGCGCCAACCTGCACTGTTAGTTCTAGAAGACGGTAGCCTATTTCATGGCGAATCGATTGGTATTGAGGGTCAAACCTCAGGCGAAGTTGTTTTTAATACTTCGATGACTGGCTATCAGGAAATCCTCACGGATCCTTCCTATGCCCAACAAATTGTAACCTTAACCCCATCACATGTCGGTAATACTGGCACTAATGCCGAAGACATTGAGTCCAAGCAAGTCTATGCCAGTGGCTTAGTGATTAAGGATTTGCCTCTGCTACACAGTAGCTGGCGTGCCGAGCAATCACTTGATGATTATTTGAAAGCCAATAACGTAGTGGCGATTGCCGGTATTGATACGCGCCGCTTAACTCGAATCCTTCGTGAGAAGGGTGCACAAAGTGGTTGTATTATTGCTGGTGACAATATTGATGAAGCAGCGGCACTTGAACTAGCTAAACAATTCCCCGGTCTGAAGGGCATGGACTTGGCGAAAAAAGTTACGACTGATTCACAATATGATTGGTCACAAAGTGGATGGGAATTAGGCGAAGGCTATATTGAAAAAGAAGCCAAGCTACAAACTTACCATGTGGTTGCTTACGATTTTGGTGTGAAGCACAACATTTTACGCATGCTTACTGAGCGTGGTTGTAAAGTAACCGTTGTGCCTGCACAAACAGCCGCGGCTGATGTGCTTGCGATGGATCCAGATGGCGTATTCCTTTCAAATGGTCCTGGTGATCCAGAACCTTGTGATTATGCGATTAGTGCGATTCAAGAAATTCTTGAAAAGTCAGTACCGATGTTTGGTATTTGTCTTGGCCATCAATTACTGTCACTAGCATCAGGCGCAAAAACCATGAAGATGAAGTTCGGTCATCATGGTGCCAACCACCCAGTGCAAGATTTAGAATCAAAAGAAGTCATGATCACAAGCCAGAACCATGGCTTTGCAGTTGATGATGCTGATTTACCTGAATGCTTAACAGCAACACACCGTTCTTTGTTTGATGGTTCGCTACAAGGCGTGGCGCGTACAGACAAACCTGCATTCAGTTTTCAGGGTCACCCTGAAGCAAGTCCCGGACCGCATGATGTATCACCGCTGTTCGACAATTTTATTGAATTAATGAAAGAGCGCTCATAACTATGCCAAAACGTACTGACATAAAAAGTGTTCTGATTATTGGTGCAGGTCCAATTGTTATTGGGCAGGCGTGTGAATTCGATTACTCGGGTGCACAAGCATGTAAAGCACTGCGCGAAGAAGGTTACCGAGTTATTCTTGTTAACTCGAACCCTGCCACGATCATGACTGATCCTGAAACAGCGGATGCCATCTATATAGAACCGATCACATGGCAAACCGTGCGCAATATTATTGAAAAAGAAAAACCGGATGTATTACTACCAACAATGGGTGGGCAGACAGCATTAAACTGTGCGCTCGATTTAGTCCGCGAAGGCGTTTTAGAAGAACATGGCGTTGAAATGATCGGTGCATCACGTGATGCTATTGATAAAGCCGAAGATCGTGATCGTTTTCGTGTCGCGATGCAAAAAATTGGCCTCGACATGCCCAAAGCTGCCGTTGCACATAGCATGGAAGAAGCATGGCAAGTGCAAGCGCAAGTTGGTTTCCCAACCGTTGTTCGTCCTTCGTTTACGATGGGTGGTAGTGGCGGTGGTATCGCGTATAACAAAGAAGAGTTTGAAGAAATTTGTGCGCGTGGCTTGGACCTTTCACCGACTAACGAATTACTGGTTGAAGAATCCATTCTCGGTTGGAAAGAATACGAAATGGAAGTGGTGCGTGACAATAAAGATAACTGCATCATTATCTGTTCGATTGAAAACCTTGATCCTATGGGTGTTCACACCGGTGACTCGATTACCGTTGCACCAGCATTGACACTCACAGATAAAGAATATCAAATCATGCGTAACGCTTCTTTGGCGGTACTGCGTGAAATCGGTGTAGATACCGGTGGTTCAAATGTACAGTTTGCGATCAACCCTGAAAATGGTCGTATGATCATTATTGAAATGAATCCGCGTGTATCACGATCGTCGGCATTAGCATCAAAAGCAACTGGTTTCCCAATTGCAAAAATTGCCGCCAAATTAGCAATTGGTTACACCCTAGATGAATTAAGTAACGATATTACTGGTGGACAAACACCTGCCTCGTTTGAGCCAAGTATTGATTATGTCGTAACTAAAATTCCTCGTTTCACATTTGAAAAATTCCCTGATGCAGATGATCGTTTGACTACTCAAATGAAATCGGTTGGTGAAGTAATGGCAATCGGCCGTACTTTTCAAGAATCATTGCAAAAAGCCTTACGTGGATTGGAAATTGGAACAGATGGTCTGAACGAAATGATCAATCTGGATGACGACGATGCACTAACGAAAATTAAACAAGAAATGGCGACACCACGTGCTGATAGACTTTGGTATGTGGGCGATGCGTTCCGCGCAGGTATGAGCATTGATGAAGTCTTTGATGTTTGTAAGATTGATCCTTGGTTCCTTGCGCAGATTGAAGACATTGTTAAATCAGAAAATGATGTACGCGGAAAAGATTTAGCCAGTATTAACAAACATGAATTCTTTAAGCTTAAGCAAAAAGGTTTCTCGGATAGTCGTCTTGCCACTTTATTTGGAAAAGATGAATCTACAGTGCGTGCACATCGTCATTCACTAGATGTACGCCCAGTTTATAAACGTGTTGATACTTGTGCAGCAGAATTTGCGACCAGCACTGCTTATATGTATTCCTCTTATGATGAGGAGTGTGAATCAGAACCGACTAACAACGATAAGATTATGGTGTTAGGCGGTGGTCCAAACCGTATTGGTCAGGGCATCGAGTTTGATTACTGTTGTGTACACGCTGCGTTTGCCATGCGTGATTCGGGTTACGAAACCATTATGGTTAATTGTAACCCTGAAACAGTTTCAACTGATTACGATACATCAGATCGACTTTATTTTGAGCCGCTGACATTAGAAGATGTGCTTGAAATTATTGATCGTGAAAACCCTAAAGGCGTGATTGTACAGTATGGTGGTCAAACACCATTAAAACTGGCTCGCCCATTAGAAGCAGCGGGAGCGCCAATTGTTGGCACCTCACCGGATGCAATTGATAAAGCGGAAGATCGCGAACGCTTCCAGCAAATGATCGAAAAGCTAGGATTATTGCAACCACCTAACCGTACTGCACGTGATCCTGAAGTAGCTGTTACACAAGCAGAAGAAATTGGTTATCCACTAGTGGTACGTCCATCCTATGTACTAGGTGGTCGAGCAATGGAAATCGTTTACAACGAAGAAGAATTGCGTCGTTACATGACAGATGCGGTTCAGGTTTCAAATGATTCCCCAGTATTGCTGGATCGTTTCCTTGATGATGCGGTTGAGTTGGATGTTGATGCCATTTGTGATGGCAAAGATGTTGTTATTGGTGGTGTCATGCAGCATATCGAACAAGCCGGAGTGCACTCAGGTGATTCAGCTTGTTCGTTACCACCTTATAACTTGTCGGATGAAATTCTTGAAGAGGTACGTCGTCAAATTCACGTGATGGCTTTAGAGCTTGAAGTTGTTGGTTTGATGAATACCCAGTTCGCGATTCAAGGTAACAAAGTATTTGTGCTTGAAGTAAACCCACGCGCATCACGTACCGTTCCATTTGTGTCAAAAGCAACGGGTCGATCACTCGCAAAAGTGGCTGCACGCTGTATGGTTGGTCAAACATTGGTAGAGCAGGGCGTCACTACCGAAATCATTCCAGAATACTACTCGGTAAAAGAAGCTGTATTCCCTTTTGTTAAATTCCCTAGTGTTGATCCTATTCTTGGACCGGAAATGAAATCTACCGGTGAAGTGATGGGTGTGGGACGTACATTTGGCGAAGCTTTCTTAAAAGCATCACTGGGTGCTGGTGTGAGTCTGCCTTATCACGGTACAGCATTTATCAGTGTGCGTGATGCAGATAAGAAATCAATTTTATCGGTGGCTCAAAACTTGGCGAAACTCGGATTTAATCTTGTTGCAAGCTCCGGTACAGCAAAAGTTATTACTGATGCTGATATAAAGTGTGAAATAGTCAACAAAGTAGGTCAAGGTCGTCCACATATCGTCGATATTATTAAGAATGACCAAATTAATTTAATTGTGAATACCACGGAAGGACGTCAGGCAATTGCCGATTCGTCAACAATTCGTCGTGCCGCATTGCAACACAAGGTGACTTACACCACTACGATTGCCGGCGCCGAAGCGATGTGTGACGCTATGGAATATGAATGTGAAGGGAATGTGAATTGTCTGCAAACCTTGCACGAGGAGTTATAAGCATGAACAAAGTACCACTGACTGCCGCAGGTGCTGAAGCACTGCAAAAAGAATTACACCAACTGAAGACAGTTGACCGTCCAACGATCATTAAAGCTATTGCTACGGCCCGTGAACACGGTGATTTAAAAGAAAATGCGGAATATCATGCTGCACGTGAACAACAAAGTTTTGCTGAAGGCCGTATTGCTGATATTGAAGGTAAACTTTCAAACGCTGAAATCATTGATGTCACTAAAATGCCGCAAACTGGTAAAGTGATCTTTGGTGTTACGGTTGAGCTATGTAATGAAGAAACCGGTGAAGAAGTCACTTACCGTATTGTCGGTGAAGATGAAGCTGATATTAAATCAGGTATGGTTTCTGTTACTTCACCAATTTCTCGAGCCTTAATTGGTAAGCAGGAAGGTGATATCGCAGCAGTTCAGGCACCAGGTGGTGTTATTGAATACGAAATCCTTTCGGTTAAATATATTTAAATGAAATTACTTTTCCCAACCGAACGCATTCTTCTCACTCTTTGGGTGGGTGGTATGTGGACAGTTGGTTATGTTGTTGCCCCGACTTTATTTGGTGTTCTTGATGACCGACAAATGGCAGGTATGATTGCGGGTAATTTATTTACAACAATGAGTTATATTGGTTTGGTTTGTGGTGGGTTGTTATTTCTTGGTAACACTTATCGTAGCGGTGTTAAAGACAAAACCAATTATGTACTTTTATTAATGCTAGTGCTTATTGGCATTGGTCAATTTGTTATTCAGCCGATGATGGTTGAACTAAAAGCCGAAGGTTTGGTTGCAGGTTCCGTTGCTGCTGCTAACTTTGGTAAATTGCATGGCGTTTCCTCTGTTCTCTTTTTAATAACCAGTATCGCTGGTTTGATTTTAGTAATTAAACCATCTAAATAACCTTTTTTCTCTAGTTCGACTGCACCTAATTACCCTTAGATTATTGAGATATATGGTTGTATTGACCAAAAAATCTTTTACTAATATTTTTTTCTAAGTGTATATCTGGGTTAAGTACGCGAATAGAAGGGACGGGTATTGGTTTAGTTATTTCAAAACAGTTGGTAGAATTAATGGGTGGAAGAATTGGTTATAGTTGCCTTGATAAAGGTTCTATATTTTGGGTTTAGCTTAATAAAGTGAGTTCGTGGTTATATGTTCTGCTAGATCCCTGCCTGTACACATTTTAGTATTTCATAACTGTAAGCTTCATCAAGTGCTTCATAGATTGGTTTTAAACGTTTCTGTTTTGGCTGATTGTCTTCACCATCATCAATCATTTCTAGCGCATTGATAATTTCGTTGTACTCTGCATCATCTAACTTTATGACTTGACGTGCTTCAATTAAACCGCAACTAATGGCCTCGACTAAATGTGAGTAAACAGTGGTAATTTTAATGTCACGCTGCTGAGCAACTTTTTCAGGATCATTATTTTCTGCAAAAAGCATTAATGTTTCATTAATGGTATCAGTGAGATTGTTGTCGAGTATTTCTGGTAAAGGATGCTCAATAATAATATCTAAAAATTCTTGTCCATATTTTTTTAGTTTTTGCTCACCAACACCAGAGATATAGCGCATAGCATCAAGTGAGTCAGGGCGCGTATTAGCCATTTCCTGCAAAGTGCTGTCATGAAAAATGATATAGGGTGGCATACCAAGTTCTTTAGCAATGGCGGTGCGTTGTTCGCGTAGAGCATTAAAGAGTTTTTCATCAACTAAACGCAATGCAGATGCCTTTTTAGATTTTTTGCCAGATTTATTGGTTTCTGACTTTAATTGATGACGGAGTTGTAAATTAATTTTACCACGTAATAAAGGTCGCGCTTGTTCATTTAAACGTAAGCCGCCATAGCCCTCCAGATCAACATCTAAATAACCTAAGGCAATGAGTTGTCTGAATACGCCACGCCATTCACTGTTACCAATATCTTTGCCTATACCGTAGGTGCTTAATTTATCGTGACCAAATTTTTCTATGCGCTCATTTTTCTCGCCAGTGAGAACATCAATTACATAATTAACACCAAAGCGTTGTCCTGTTCGGACAATACACGATAAGGCTTTTTGCGCCGCTTCGGTTCCGTTCCATGTTTCGGGTGGATTTAAGCAGGTATCACAATTACCGCAAGGCTTATCAAGTTTGTCATCGAAGTAAGCCAACAAACTTTGGCGTCTACATGAGGTCAGTTCGCACAGTGCTAACATGGCATCGAGTTTGTGTTGTACAACACGTTTGTATTGTTCTGCGCCATCAGAATCTTGCATCATTTTTCGCAGGGTGATGACATCGTTTAATCCATACGCCATCCAAGCATTAGCTGGTGATGAATCACGACCGGCACGACCGGTTTCTTGGTAATAGGCTTCAATGCTTTTTGGTAAACTTAAGTGAGCAACAAATCGTACATCTGGTTTATCAATACCCATGCCAAAGGCGATTGTAGCAACAATAATAATACCTTCTTCGCGTAAGAAGCGTTGCTGATGCAGCTGGCGCATTTCTGCAGGCATTCCCGCATGGTAAGCCAGTGCCTCGCGTCCATTTTTGCGAAGCCACTCGGCAATTTGTTCTACTTTCTTACGCGACAAACAATAAACAATGCCGGCATCATGTGGGTGGTGTTGCTGAATAAAATTTAATAAACGTTGTTTTGGGTTTTGACCTTCGCTAATGGTGTACCGAATATTAGGGCGATCAAAACTATTAATATATATCGCTGCATCATTTAATTGCAGTTGATCAATAATTTCTTGGCGAGTACGTTGATCTGCTGTTGCAGTTAATGCAATACGTGGCACATTGGGAAAACGTTCATGCAGGATACTGAGTTGTTGGTATTCTCTACGAAAATCGTGTCCCCATTGAGAGACACAGTGGGCTTCATCAATCGCAAACAGAGCAATATTAATTCTTTCCAATAAAGACAACATACGTTCGGTAAGTAAACGTTCAGGCGCAATGTAAAGTAACTCCAGTTCACCGTTAAGAAGCTGTTGTTCTGTTTGGTATTGAGTTTCGTTATCCAAACTAGAATTCAGATAAGCGGCACGTACGCCTAATTCATTGAGGGCATCGACTTGATCTTGCATTAAGGCAATCAGTGGAGATATAACAATACCAGTGCCGTTACGTATCATTGATGGCAGTTGGTAGCATAGAGATTTACCACCGCCTGTTGGCATTAAAACGAGGGCATCTTGATCACTGAGTAATGATTGAATTATATCCGCCTGATGATGACGGAATTCTTTATAGCCGAAGATGTCTTGTAGAATTTGTTGGGCGCGTTGCATAGTTTTATTCTGCAATCCTTTGCAAGAAGAAACAATATAGTGAAGAAGTTAAGCCTTACCAGGATCAACCTTTGGCATTTCTGGATTAGCTCTGTACAAGACTGCAACATGACCAATGCGTTGCACTAGTTCAGCACCTGTTTTTTCCAGAATAATTTGAATCAGGGCATCACGTTCATCGCGATCGCCAGCAGAGACTCTAACTTTGAGTAATTCATGCTGCTCGAGTGCATTATCAATCTCATTGACGACATTCTCGGTTAAACCGTTGTTGCCAACCATAACAATAACTTTAAGCGCATGAGCAAATCCGCGCAGTTTTCGTACCTGTTGTGAAGAAAGTGGCATAATGTATCCAATTAACGGTTAAAGCCCAGTTTTGGGGCGCAGAGTATAACGCAGTATGGCACGAAGTAAATCAAGTAAAGGCTGGTTAAAAGAGCATTTTGACGATGAATACGTTTTGCGTGCGCAGCAGCAAGGTTATCGTTCGCGCGCTGTTTATAAGTTATTGGAAATTCAGAAGAAAGATCGCTTAATCAAGTCTGGCATGACCGTGGTTGATTTGGGGGCTGCGCCAGGTGGCTGGTCTCAAGCTGCTGCGGAAATAGTGGGTGAAAAGGGCAAAGTTATCGCTTTGGATATATTACCGATGAGTTCCCTTGCCGGTGTTGAGGTTATAGAGGGTGATTTTCGGGAAGATTCAGTGCTCGAAGTGCTTATAAATACCCTCAATGATCGAACTGTAGACCTTGTAATGTCTGATATGGCACCCAATATGAGTGGTATGAGGGATATGGATCAGCCCCGAGCCATGTATTTGACCGAATTAGCCTTAGATTTGGCTAATCAAGTTCTCCGAGAGGGTGGTGATATAGTAGTCAAAGTCTTCCAAGGTGAGGGTTTTGACGATTATTTGCGCGCATTACGAGGCGTATTTACGAAAGTGTTAACGCGTAAACCGGATGCTTCGCGGGCAAGATCGCGTGAAGTTTACCTTGTTGGACGTGGTTTTAAAGGACAGAAGTGAACAAAGTCACTTGCGTGGCACTTGTTGACAGGTAAACTGTCCATATTAAAGGTTTGAAACAAACCTGATTTAAGAGGATTAGATTTTGGGTGATATGGGAAAAACATTAGTACTGTGGTTAGTGATTGGTACAATTTTGGTCGCGGTCTTCAGTAATTTTAAAACAACTGGCACAGCGACTCAGGAAGTTAGTTACTCGCAGTTCTATTCAGACATGAAGTCGGGTCAGGTTCAAAGCGTATTGGTTCAAGGACGTGAGTTAATTGGTGCCTATCAAGATGGCCGTCAGTTTAAGACTTACAGTCCTGAGACAGATAACAAATTATTGATCGGTGACTTGCTTAAGTACAAAGTACTTGTGAATGCTAAGCCACCGGAACAACCTTCTTTCTTAAGTCAGATATTTATTTCTTGGTTCCCGATGATCTTGTTGATTGGTGTATGGATTTTTTTCATGCGTCAAATGCAAGGTGGCGGCGGTGGCCGTGGAGCGATGTCGTTTGGTAAAAGCAAAGCGCGCATGCTTGGTGAAGATCAAGTTAAAGTTACATTTAATGATGTTGCTGGTTGTGAAGAAGCCAAAGACGAAGTTGCTGAATTG
>JALTKP010000314.1 GCA_027078075.1 Gammaproteobacteria bacterium
GAATCGTACTTGCAGGTTGTTCTGATATCCTCTGCCATCAAAACGCGCATAATCCCAACGTTGATGCTGTTTACGCCAGCTTTTATGTGGAACCGCAACACCGGCCGCATGGCGATGTGGAATACCCCTTTTATGTTTGTAACGATGCTCTAATGGGTTATTGATATAACCAGAACGGTAGTTGTCATATTGACGTACGCGTTGCTTGTCACGGCGATGTTCAACCTGGGCATTATAACGACGTTCTTCTCGTGCCTGATGACGTATTATCTTATTTGCTTTACGATTATCACGGATTTCATGACGTATCGCTTTATTGGTACGACGGTTTTCACGAATTTCGTGACGTAGAGATTTATTGGCACGACGATTATTTTGAATATCGTGTTGCTCACTACCATAGTTATTATAACGTGATTGACGTTCGTCAGCCTGTACTGGCGTTAAGCTCATTAAACCTAAACCAGTCGTAATTGCTACTACAGTGGCTATTTTTTGTATATTCATGGTTCACCTCTTTTTTGTTAAATTGCTCAGGTATTCCCAAGCCTTGAACGTAGATTACAGAGAGATGCCTGAACCGAAGCTGAATGACTTAATAGCCATTAATATTTTTTATTATTTTTTATTTAGAGCTTAAATTTCAAGTAATAAAAGGAAGGGATCAAAGATATTGGGAGGTGGAGCTTGTTACCTCTGACCCCTTCAAGTCCTACGTGAGTAGCTGATATGCCAGTACAAAACAGGCGGCTACACCAATAAAATATGCAATAAACCTCAGGTATGGAATGTTTAATATATAGATAGGGACATGAATAACTCTTGCCCAGAAGTAGACCGCAGATGCGATAGCAGTGACTTCATTTGTTGAATGCGTAATAACAACAGCCAGAACAAGCGGTGCAAATACGACTAGATTTTCGATGGCATTCATATGTGCACGGTAGGCACGATGAGCCCATGCTTCTTTAAAAGGGTCATCTCCTGGCAAAGGATTAGCTAGTAATTGATGAAAACCAATACGTTTGATTCGTACAAATGCATATGGGAAAACAAGTAATAGGGTCAATCCTGCGGTCAGTGTGAGCCAATAAATTTCAGTGGTTAATGGCATATTTTTCTCCAGTCGTTGTTTACCATTTGATTGATGATGTGACAGAAAGATTAGATTATTCCTATTCTCTTGATAATAGTGTTATATGATATATTATTTATTCCATATTGGAATAAGTAGGCGGGTTGAAGTGGATAGAATAAGCGCAATGCAGTTGTTCAGAAGAGTCGTTGAATCGGGAAGTTTTTCAGCGGTATCTCGTGAAACACAAATATCACAGTCAACGGTGAGTAAGCAGATAGCGGCATTAGAGGCATATTTAGAAACAACGTTATTAAATAGAAGTACCCGACAACTGAATTTAACAGAGTCAGGACAACGTTATTATCAACGATGTTGCCAGATACTTGATGAAGTCGCCGATACTGAGGCGGAGTTACTTCAGCAACAGGAGCAGGCAACGGGTACGCTTCGGATTAGCGTTCCAATTGCAGCAGGGAGAATGAAAATATTGCCCTGTCTGTGGGAATTCATTGAACAGTATCCGAGGTTAAAACTGGATATCAATTTTGATGATAATTATGTCGATCTGGTTAAACAGGGTGTCGATGTTGCGATAAGAATAGGCGAGTTAACAGATTCATCGTTGATAGCAAAAAAGATGGGAAGCGTGCCTCGATATATGGTTGCTAGCCCAGCCTATATAAAGAAATATGGTGAACCTAAAACATTAGCTGATTTACAGCAGCATAACTGTATGGTTTATAGTTTATTGGCGACAGGTAACGAATGGCATTTTAATAGTAACCGGGGCAAAGAAAAGGTGAGTGTTCAAGGGCGATTCTCATCAAATAGTCCTGATGCAATTAGGCAGGCAGTATTGAATGGACAAGGTATTGCCGTCATATTAGGTTGGTTAGTCGAGGAAGATATAGAAAAAGGGCGTTTAAAGTTGGTGCTCAATGAATATGTGCCAATGGCCCTTGATTTAAATGCTATTTATCAGCAAAGGCACTTTATGCCGGCTAAAATAAAATTGTTGTTAGACTATCTGCAATCTGTTTTATAGAAATACATAATTAATATTTCTTTATGATATGTTATGTGAAAGTGCCAACTTAACACATTGAGTTTTAGTCTGGTTTAGTGAGGAAGATAATGAAAAAACTTAAGAATGAAGCAGAAATGGTAAAAAAAGCCATTGCCGCGGGCGTAAAATACGGTGAAGAACGCGGTGTTGTGGAATTTGAAGCAACGGACTCAGCCAATGAGAAAATTGAATATATTTACCGCTTA
>JALTKP010000315.1:0-1981 GCA_027078075.1 Gammaproteobacteria bacterium
CCAACCGATAATAATAACAATACCCACAATCACTTTTACTGGCGACAGGGGTAAGAAATTCAAAATCCCCCAGTGGTAGTAGGAATAACCTTCCGGGTTATAAGTAGCAAACACCACCAATGCTGCAAATAAAAAACGTATGCCTATTCCTGCCCAAGAAAGTTGTTTCATAAATAAATTACCCTGAATTTTGTTATTTTAAGAGGTTATATAAAAGCCATTAAAACAGCAATAGACTAATGCTTAAAACAGGCAGCCTGCTGCTTTTTCTGTGGATTATTCAGAAATTCCTGGCTGATTTGTACCGCACAGTCATTAGAACCTAATACATCATGCGCCGCATTAGCAAATATATAGTGATAACTATTATAAAGGCTATTATCTACTTGCTTCGCCCATTGCCACGGCGTAACAGGATCGTTTTTGCCGGATAATATCAATGTCGGTATATCTGATTTTACTTTTTTAGTAGATATTTTTTGATTCGATCCCGTCTGCCACGCTCGACAAGGGTTATATTGCCAATCGTATTTATAATAAGATTTATATTTTGGAAACCGCCTAGTCTCTATCCGATACATTTCTTCGGAAATCAGGTTAGTATCGTTACACTCAACAGAAAAATAAACGACATCATTAAATGTTTCATCCAGAATAAAATCTGCATATGCGATAACAATTGGTTTCATCGAAAAAGTAGAGCCATAAGCCGCACCATCAATCGCTTCTGGCATACTCTTTAATAACGTTGGATTATACATCGCCATATAAAGTGCTGTGGCAAAGCGGAAATCATTCACATAAACATCAAGCGCCCCATCACTATAATAATCTGTCAAATGAACTTTCACTGGCGTCCTTTTCAAATTCTTCATTGCTTTTTTAAATAAACTTTCAAGATCAGGATAGTTTGCATTACATTTTTCATCGCTTTTACAATACTGAAAAATTGTTTCCATTGTATTTGAATATAATTCCGGCCAGCTTTGTAACGCATGTTTATCAGAAGGGTAAACCGAATCGAGTACAACACTACGAACATTATCAGGGTTCTTACGCATGACCTCTAAGGCAACGCGTGTGCCATACGAGGTTCCATACAAATTCCATTCAGAGTAATTCATTACCTCAAGAATATCCTGTACATCTTGTGTGCTATGAAAGGTGGAGTACATTTTGAAATTATGACCTTCTCTAATTAAATCACGATAACATTTTGCTGTTTTACTGTATGTTGTTCTTACTTCTTGCTTCGCAGACATATTTTTAATTAATGAATCATAATAATAATCAAATAACGGCTGACATTCAGGTTTGGGGGTGCTCATGCCCGTGCCACGATGATCAAAGACAATAAAATCACGCTTCCAATCAAGTAAGTCTACATAATATGACCAGTTATCTTCATCCAACCAACTTGAACTCCCTGGACCTCCATTAATAAAGATAACCGGATCAGGTTTATGCCCAAAACTATAATCTTTATAAACAACCACAGGGAGTGATATCGTCCGGTCCTTATTCTGTAGACTAGGGTAAACCCGCGCACAATGGACAATTTTATGAATAGGCGCATCGAACCAACACGGCGACCACTCTAATTTTACACCATTACTTAATGTCACATCGCCAGGTGGCTGTAATAAATACCAGCGTGTGGTCACTAATGTTAAAGGCAGCACCACACCAATAAATAAACTTATTATTATTAATTTTTTTATATCTAACATAGTCCCAGCCGGCCTTTATGAGACCTCTCCCTGCATAGTCTTCTAAAAACTAATCATCAAATTAACTAAAATTATTTAACCCCACTCAGACTACTCCTGCGTTTATAGCCTCACAAGATGATTTTTAAACTGAAGGAGCTACTAAATGAACATATCAACAACACTTAAACCATTAACCATTGCAGTTGCCAGTGCAATTATTTTAATTGGCTGTGTATCAACCGATAATGATCAGGTTGCTAAAGAAGTAA
>JALTKP010000315.1:1991-2336 GCA_027078075.1 Gammaproteobacteria bacterium
CGATAACCCGGTTAAACGGGTTGTCGAACAACCTGTTTCCACTTTTAGTATTGACGTTGATACAGGTGCTTATGCCAATGTTCGCCGGCTACTTAATCAAGGTAGCTTACCTCGCGAAGATGCGGTAAGAATTGAAGAACTGGTTAATTACTTTAGTTATGACTATCCACAACCTGAAGGTAAGCAGCCCTTTAGTGTGACAACTGAACTTTCAACCACGCCATGGAACAAAGACACATTACTGTTACATGTGGGTATTCAAGGCAAAGATATTGCCAAGCAAACGCTACCCGCCTCTAATCTGGTCTTTCTTGTGGATGTTTCTGGTTCCATGAGGTCCACCAA
>JALTKP010000316.1 GCA_027078075.1 Gammaproteobacteria bacterium
ACACAACTTGTTAAGGTTGTTCTAGCGCAAGGTGAAATATTGCGGGGAGAAAAACGCTTCTCTGATGCCATGAAAATTTATAATCAAGCGCTTAAACGATTACCTGGCAATACTGATTTACTTTATGCACGAGCACTTATGGCAGAGCGCGTTGGTCGTATTGATATTTTAATGGAAGATTTAAAAACAATTTTAAAAACCGAACCAGAAAATGCACATGCATTAAATGCTCTTGGCTACACACTGGCGGATAGAACCGGAAAATATAAAGAAGCGTTATCTTATATCAAGCGTGCCTTGAAATTGTTGCCTGATGATGCGGCCATTATTGATAGCATGGGGTGGATTCAATATCGCTTAGGTAATAATAAAGAAGCACTAAAATATCTAACACGAGCCTATGATTTAAATGATGACGCAGAAATAGCAGCTCACCTTGGTGAAGTCTTGTTAAAGATGGGTGAAAAAGTTCGTGGTCAAAAAGTGATACGTAAAGGTTTAGAGCAAGCGCCTGATGACGAACGTTTACTTGAGGTCATTAAACGTTTTAACCTATGAGATATCTGTTTGTTTTAGTTTTTTTATTTGGCTTGAGTGGATGTGAAGTATTAGTCATTTCTGAGCCAACGCCAATTGCTGCAATTGATGTAGAAGCGGCGTGGACGGCGCATAATAAAAAGTTAGATGCACTTGAAGCATGGGATATTGATGGGCGTATATCCATTCGCTTTGAAGAAGAAGCCTGGCATGCGACGCTACTATGGCAGCAAATTGATCAGGCATATCACATTCGTTTATTTGGTCCCTTCGGTGCAGGTGCGATTGAATTAAATGGTAGCCCTCAAAGCGTTGTTCTTACACAAGATGGGCAACAACAATATTCGCAGGATCCAGAATTATTATTATTCCAACAAGTTGGTTTCAAGGTACCGATTAATGGTTTGCGATATTGGGCCGTTGGACAACAGATACCGGATAAATCAGCAAAAATCGAATTGGATGAGTTTGGTCGCTTAGCCCAGCTAGAACAAGATGGTTGGACGATTCGTTACCGTGGCTACACTAATAGCGACGGTTATATGATGCCGAGTAAAATATTTATGGATAATAAGGGACTTGATGTTCGTATAGTTATTGGTCGATGGCAACTGACAGGACCAAAAGCTTGAACAAGCAAGATGGCTGGTTAACCAGGGCTGCACCGGCAAAGTTAAATCTTTTCTTACACATCACAGAACAGCGTGATGATGGCATGCATTGTCTACAAACAATATTTCAGTTTTTAGACTATGGCGATGATATATCGGCACGATGCCGACAAGATGATGTCATTTCGCTACAAGATGATATTTTGGGTTTGAGTGATGATAATTTAGTGGTGCGAGCTGCAAAATTATTACAGCAAGCATCTCAAACACAACTAGGTGCGGATATACGTCTTAATAAGCGTCTTCCTGCCGGTGGTGGTCTAGGCGGCGGAAGCTCGGATGCAGCAACCACTTTAGTGATATTGAACCAAATCTGGCAGTGTGGCTTGTCTGCTTCACAATTAGCCGATTTGGGTTTGAAGCTTGGTGCAGATGTGCCTATTTTTGTTCATGGTCATGCGGCGTGGGCAGAAGGAGTCGGTGAACAATTCACGCCAGTAAACCCACCTGAACCCTGGTATTTGGTCGTAAAACCGGACGTTGAAGTCAGTACAGGTGAAATCTTTTCCATTTCGCAATTGACACGTGACTGTCCTCCCATCACAATACGCGACTTTCTTGCAGGGCATGCGAGCAATGTTTGTGAGCCCATAGTTCGGCAGCGCTATCCAGGAGTGGATAAGGCACTGAATTGGTTAGGAAAACATGCTAAAGCAAGCATGACTGGTACTGGTAGTTGTATCTTCGCCGCGTTCGATTCGAAGCAGCAGGCTGAAGCAGTACAAGAAAAACTACCAAATAATTGGCAAAGTTTTGTTGCCAAAGGCTGTAATCACTCACCTTTATATAAAGATGAGGCAGCAGAGTCGTAAAAATCGACTAAAATGCCGGTACTTTAAGATTTTAAAATTTATTGAGGCGTCGCCAAGCGGCGAAGGTCGGGCTGAATGAGCTCCTACCTTCAGGCTGTTTCGACGTCTTGAAGATTACAAAGTTTATTGGGGCGTCGCCAAGCGGTAAGGCACGGGGTTTTGATCTCCGCATGCGCAGGTTCGAATCCTGCCGCCCCAGCCATTTTGGGTTTAGCAGTAAAGTAAGACGGCAGGAAGAGAACCTTAAGGTTCGACAAATTTTAGCTTGAGTGCAACGAAAGCTAAAGTTTGAGCGCGCTAAGTAGCGCGACCCGAAGGGCGAAGGAACAAGTGTTCCGAGTAATCCTGCCGCCCCAGCCATTTTCTTTTTAGAGCGACTACAACGAGGTTCGCCGTGCCTGAAAGCCCAATGATGGTTTTTGCTGGAAATGCTCACCCACAATTAGCGAATGCAATTGTGAGTCATTTGCATTTGCCTTTGGGTAAAGCAGCCGTGAGTCGTTTTAGTGACGGTGAAGTCGGTGTTGAAATAATGGAAGATGTCCGTGGTAAGGATGTTTTTATTGTTCAGCCTACCTGCAGCCCGACGAATACAAATTTAATGGAATTATTAGTGATGATCGATGCTTTGCGTCGCTCATCGGCACGACGCATTACTGCAGTGATACCGTATTTTGGGTATGCGCGCCAAGATCGTCGACCACGCTCAGCTCGTGTTGCGATTACCGCAAAGTTGGTTGCCAATATGATTACGGCGGCAGGTACAGATCGTGTGCTGACTTTAGATTTACATGCCGATCAGATTCAGGGCTTTTTTGATATCCCTGTTGATAATGTTTACGGCTCACCGATTTTGTTGGGTGATGTGTGGAAACATAATGGTAATGACTTGATGGTGGTATCACCTGATGTTGGTGGTGTCGTCCGCGCCAGAGCCATTGCCAAACGTCTTGATGATGCGGACTTAGCCATTATTGATAAACGTCGCCCTAAGGCGAACGAAGCTAAAGTCATGAACATCATTGGTGACGTAACAGGGCGTAGCTGTATTTTGATTGATGACATGGTTGATACAGCCGGTACGCTTTGTAAGGCGGCTGATGCGCTGAAAGAACATGGTGCAGCACGTGTTGCTGCTTATTGTACGCACCCAGTTTTATCAGGGCCGGCAATAAAAAATATTGAATCATCTGAACTAGATGAACTGGTGGTAACAGATTCATTACCACTGAGTGAAGCAGCGCAAAATTGTTCGAGAATTCGACAGCTTAGTATTGCGGCAATGTTAGCTGAAACTATGCGTCGAATTAATCAGGAAGAATCTGTTAGCTCCATGTACATGGACTAACGATTGCTCGGGTGGTTTTACCATCAGGGCAAACGCTTTCTCTGGTCGCGGGGAAGCGAGTATTTCACCACGGTGGTGGGGTACTTTAATTTAAACTAGGAGTATTACCAATGAGTGTAACTTTTGAATTAGATGCTGAAGTTCGCACAGACATGGGGAAAGGTGCGAGCCGCCGCCTACGTCATGCGAATAAAATCCCAGCTGTTATGTATGGTGGTGGTGAAGACGCGGTGTCTTTAACCATGGATCACAACAAAATCATGCATGCACTGGAAAACGAAGCTTTTTACTCACACATTTTGACTATCAACATTGATGGCAAAGGCGCGAAAGCCATTTTGCGTGACTTACAACGTCACCCTGCAAAGCCGGTTATTTTACATGCCGATTTCCAACGTGTGAACATGAAAGAAAAACTTCACATGAACGTACCATTGCACTTCCTTAATGAAGATATTGCACCGGGCGTGAAAGAAGAAGGCGGCTTAATTCAGCACAACGTGGTTGAAGTTGAAGTTAGCTGTTTACCAGGTGCACTTCCTGAATACATTGAAGTCGATGTAGCTGAACTTACCATGGGTAACTCACTGCATTTATCTGACATTAAAATGGCTGATGGTGTTGAGTTGGTACAATTGGCACATGGCGAATCACATGATTTACCAATCGTCAGTATCCACAAACCACGTGCTGCTGTTGAAGTTGAAGAAGACGTTGTTGCTGATGCAGGCGAAGATGCTGCTGAAGGCGATAGCGAAGAAGCTAAGGACTAGCCGCGCCTGCGCGGTCAGAGTCGGCATTCGTGTCGCGTATAGCACTCATCGTCGGACTGGGTAACCCCGGTTCTGAATACGAGGCAACGCGGCACAATGCTGGGTTCTGGTTCATTGATGAACTTGCACGCCAATCAGGTTGTGAGTTAAAAAAAGACAGCAAATTTTTTGGTTTTGCCGGTAAAGCAAATTTACACGGTGAGCCCGTTTGGTTATTAAAGCCAAACACTTTCATGAATCGCAGTGGTCAATCTGTTTCTTCGTTAGCGAAGTATTACAAAATCCCCGTCGAAAATATTTTAGTGGTTCATGATGAACTCGATTTTGAACCTGGTGATGTGCGCTTAAAAAAGGGTGGCGGTCATGCAGGGCATAACGGTCTTCGCGATATTATTAGCGCGATGGGCAGTAAAGAATTTCTACGTTTACGTTTAGGGATTGGGCATCCAGGCAAAAGCAAAGATGTCTCAGACTTTGTATTAGCTCGTCCCTCCGTGAGCGATAAAACACAAATCGGTTACGCCATTGATGATGCGGCACGTGTGATGCCAGACTTAGTCGGTGGTGATATCGAAAAAGCCATGCAATCACTGCATAGCTAGTTGGATTAAACGAATAAAAGGTTTAGTGATATGGGTTTTAAGTGTGGCATTGTCGGTCTACCAAACGTAGGCAAATCAACCTTATTTAATGCCTTAACTAAGGCGGGCATTCAAGCTGAAAACTACCCGTTTTGTACGATTGAGCCGAACGTGGGTATCGTTTCGATGCCCGATCCGCGTTTAGACGCACTAGCGGAAATTGTTGTACCAGAAAAAACAATTCCTACCACAATGGAATTTGTCGATATTGCAGGTTTAGTAGCTGGTGCATCTAAAGGTGAAGGCTTAGGAAATAAATTCCTTGCTAACATCCGTGAAACTGATGCCATTGCCCACGTGGTACGTTGTTTTGAAGACGATGATGTTTTACGTCATGGTGATACACCCGTAGATGCCTTGTCTGATATTGAAATTATCAACACAGAATTAGCGCTTGCCGACATGGATAGTGTTGAAAAAGCCATGACCCGCACACAAAAATTAACACGCTGTGGTGACAAAGACGCTATCGTAAAATTAGCCTTACTAGAAGCCGTCGCCAAGCAGCTTGATGATGGTGGCGCAGTTCGTTCAATGGACTTGGATGAAGATCAAATTGCTTTGTTATACGATTTACACCTGCTAACAATAAAACCAACCATGTACATTGCTAACGTGAGCGAAGATGGTTTTGAAAACAATCCTCACTTAGATGCGGTTAACAAAATGGCTAAAGCCGAGAACGCACCGGTTGTGCCTGTCTGTGCTTCGATTGAAGCCGAGATTGCTGAACTTGATGAAGAAGATGCAAATGAGTTCTTAGGCGAGCTAGGGCTTGATGAGCCTGGGTTGAACCGCGTTATTCGTGCTGGCTATAAATTGTTGGGCTTACAAACTTACTTTACTGCAGGTGTAAAAGAAGTACGTGCTTGGACAGTACAAATTGGTGCCACGGCACCGAAAGCAGCAGCTGTAATTCACACTGATTTTGAAAAAGGTTTTATTCGCGCAGAAGTAGTTGCTTACGATGATTTCATTGCTGGTAAAGGCGAAGCCGGTGCCAAAGAAGCGGGAAAATGGCGTTTAGAAGGCAAGGATTACATCGTTGCTGATGGTGATGTCATGCATTTCCGCTTTAATGTTTAGATTTATCCGTACTTAAATCATGGCAAGATTCATAAGTTAATGATTTTATAGTGTAAAGCTTTGTTTTTGTGGCAACGCATAGTGAAAGACAAGCTTGACAATCGGGCGCCAAATGCCCAAAATGCGCGGCTCTCGAACACTCGTTCGGGTCTGAAAGTTAATGGCTATGTAGCTCAGCTGGTTAGAGC
Organism: Gammaproteobacteria bacterium; assembly: GCA_027078075.1. GTDB lineage: Bacteria > Pseudomonadota > Gammaproteobacteria > AKS1 > AKS1 > Sulfuriflexus. The sequence goes on from JALTKP010000316.1 coordinate 6,057, forward strand.
ACAGCATTCATAATGCTGGGGTCGGTGGTTCAAGTCCACCCATAGCCACCATTTTCTTTACATCATTTATAACTAAGCCAACTTTACTGCATTGTTTCGTTGTACCAATTTTGTAGTTTTTGGCACAACATTTTCAGCTAGCTCGGTTGCTTATCGATGTGGGTAAGATTCGGGAACAGCTTACCCAGTTATCGGGTTCGTCAGATAACAGAGCTAACGGAGCAATCTACTCAAATTCCTCAAAATCTAGCTTTTACATCGACTATGAAAAAATGGGTAGAGATTTGGAGCTAGGCGGAGATGTTTATACCATCGAAAAAAGATTTGATGAAATCTATATATTCTGGAACCACTAAGCATAGGAATTAGATAAGGCTTTTCGGAGTCTTTCTATTTATAGGTCTAAAAAATTTGCCACAAGCTTGGCTTGTGGCGTCCTAATGTTGCTTTAACACATCATTTATAGGAAAAGGCTCTTATTTCCCCCTTTTTCTTGCTAAGGAGCAATATATCTAATAAGGTATCAATAAGGACAAATGATAACTAATTAGGTATCAAGATGATAAATTCAATTCAACCTCTTACTGATGCTCTAAAGGCCGCTCGTCAGAAAAAAGGGCTAAGCCAGAGGGCTTTAGGTAATAAGATTAGTGTGCCTCAGGGACGTCTCTCGAAGATTGAGAGTGGTTATATTGATCTGCAAGTTTCTAGCTTGCTTGAAATTGTCCGTGCCCTTGATATGGATTTGATGCTTGTTCCTAGACCTTTAGTACCTGCCATTAAAAATTTGATTAAACATGCAGAGTCCCCATTAGAAGATAAAGAAACAGGGCGTTCTCTATATTCTTTAGATGACGAGGATGACAATGGCTAATATATCTGTCCTTAATGTTGAGTTATACGGTAACTCTATCGGTACATTAACGCTTCTGCCGGGGGAGCGAATTCTATTTGCGTTTGACCAAAATTATATCGACGACCCAGAAAGACCAACGTTGAGTCTTTCTTTTAAAGATACGTTAGGGGAGTTAATTACTGATGTGCGATCAACTCGCACAAGAGCACCGTCATTCTTTTCTAACCTTCTACCAGAAGGTTCTTTGCGCGATTATTTAGCACAAAAGGCAGGAGTAAACTCCACGCGAGATTTCTTTCTTTTGTGGGTGTTAGGTCGTGATTTGCCCGGTGCAATTACGATTACTCCAGCAGATGGAGAAGCGTGGCCGCAAGAAAAAGGTGATGATGAAGGGACTAAGACTGCTCCGGATGTAATTCTCAGATTCTCCTTAGCGGGTGTACAGCTCAAATTTTCAGCGGTAATGGAGGCCACTGGTGGTCTAACTATTCCAGCAGAAGGGGTTGGAGGTTCATGGATTATTAAACTACCATCAATGAAATTTGATGGTGTGCCTGAAAATGAATATGCCATGATGGAATTGGCTCGTGCAGTTGGCATTGATGTGCCAGAGGTTAAATTAATCGGATTAGCTGATATAGCAGGACTGCCTAAAGATATTGCGCGGATGGAAGGCAATGCCTTGGCAGTGAAACGATTTGATCGTAAAAATGATGGAAGCCTTGTACATATTGAAGACTTTGCTCAAATATTTGGGCTTTTTCCCGAGAAGAAGTATGAGAAAGCGAGTTATAGGAATATTGCAGAGGTTTTATGGGCTGAAATCGGCGAAGATGCGATTGCAGAATTTAGCCGCCGCCTAGTATTCAATGTCTTAATAGGTAATGCAGATATGCATTTAAAAAACTGGTCGCTTATTTATCCAGACCATAAGAATGCTGCCCTTGCTCCTGCCTATGATTTTGTTTCTACAATTGCCTATCTTCAAGATACTAATATGGCATTAACCTTAGGTCGTTCAAAAGCAATGTTTGATTTATCGTTTGAACAACTCTCTTATCTAGCTGGAAAGGCAGGATTGCCAGAAAAGCTTGTTATAAACACGGCAAGAGAAACGGTAGAGAAGTTTATAGATATTTGGCAGAAACGAATTTCCTCCTTTGACGGCACTGGAGAAATAGAAAAAATAATCAGTGATCACTTAAAGGGAATTCCTCTGGTAAATGAGGTTACGGCAGGATAAAGAGCTATAATAATGATTGCGCTTGAATGTACCAAAATTGTAGCAACGTGAACTGAATTGGGTTAATTTGTAGCATAATTGAACAGACTCATGAAGCAGGAAAGCGCCGTAAGTAACTATTTAAAAAGGGAATATAGATTCCCCGTTAATTTTCATAATGCTGGGGTCGGTGGTTCAAGTCCACCCATAGCCACTATTTTCAATATATTAGTAGGCGTATAAGTTTCCCAATTTTCTAAGCTAGCATCTTGCCCCAAAATCACCTTTATTTGTATTCCCCACCGCCTCAATCTAAATAGGCTAAATGTGCGTACATCTTCATTCATACATCAGATGAAATTTTGAAAGGAAATGGAATTTAGCGCATTATCATTATATAAAGCTTTGGCTGCTATCGATCCTCAGCGGACGTTTTCTAAATCTCAGTGGCTGGCTGCTGCATACTGAGGCCGTGTGAAAACGTAAACCTTGATATAATAACGTAACACAATCAACAGGGAGTGGTTATGAAACGTTTTATCGAAGGTGAAAACCGTTCCCAAAGCACATTATTCCCCGAAGCCTTAGACGATTACATTACTGAAGAGAACCCAGTCAGAGTCGTTGACGCATTCGTCAATGCGCTGGACTTTAAATCGTTAGGTTTTAAACGTATCGAGCCCAGCGTGACGGGGGCACCTGCCTATCATCCTGCCGTGTTACTCAAGGTTTATATCTATGGCTATCTGAATCGCATTCAATCAAGTCGACGCTTAGAACGCGAAGCACAGCGCAATGTTGAAATGATGTGGTTGACGGAACGTTTAACGCCGAGTTTTAAAACGATTGCTGATTTTCGTAAAGACAACAGCAAAGGCATTATCAATATGTGTCGTGAGTTTGTGGGTATCTGTCGACAACTCAATTTATTTGCAGAAGCCGTTGTCGCCATCGATGGCAGTAAATTTAAAGCGGTGAACAGTGGGGACAAAAACTTCACGCCGACAAGAATGAAACGGCGCGTGGAACGTGTTGAGAAACACATTACCCGTTACCTTGGTGAACTTGAAGAGGCTGATCAAACAACGCCGCCACCGAGCAAAGATGATAGAGA
>JALTKP010000317.1 GCA_027078075.1 Gammaproteobacteria bacterium
GTAGTATTTATAATAAATACCGTGATTTGTTTGATTATTTTGATGCCTTACAAATTGGCTTAACCGCAACGCCGGTTAAGTTTATTAGCCGTAATACATTTGATATTTTTGATTGTGAAAGTACAGATCCAACCTATGAGTTTGGCCTGGATGCCGCTATCAATAACGAGCCACCCTACCTTGCTCCATTCAAAGTAAAAGACTTCACGACAGAGTTTTTACGTAATGGTATGCATTACACCGATCTTAATGACGAACAGAAACGCCAACTAGAAGAAGACCTGGGTGTAGACATAGCGAAAAACACAACTATTGCCGGTAAGGATATAGGACGAAAAATCTTCAGTGAAGATACCGACCGTATTATTTTAGAAAACCTGATTAATAATGGCATCAAAGACGAGACAGGTTCATTGGTTGGCAAAACCATTATCTTTGCACAGCGACAGGATCATGCCGAGCATCTTGAAAAGTTATTTTGCAAGTTATATCCACAGTACGGTAGTAAAGTGTGCAAAGTTATTCACAATGCGATACCCAAAGTTGAAAGCCTGATTAAGGAATTTAAAAAATCAAAAAATGATTTCAGAATTGCAATATCGGTAGATATGCTTGATACCGGTATAGATGTACCAGAAGTCGTGAATCTTGTGTTTGCCAAGCCCGTTAAATCATGGGTTAAGTTCTGGCAAATGATTGGTCGTGGTACTCGCTTGTGTGAAAACTTATTCGGGCCGGGTAAAAATAAAACAGAGTTTTTGATTTTTGATCATTACGGAAATTTTGACTTTTTTGAAGAAGAATACAAAGAGCCGGAAGATGCTGGCGGTAAATCATTATTACAAACTACTTTTGAGTCACGAGTAGATCTTGCTCAAGTGGCATTAAAAACAAATCATGCACAGGCATTTGATGCTGCAGTGCTTCTAATTCAGGCAGATATTAATGATTTGCCGGATAGCAGTATCGCGGTGAAGCGTGAGCTTCGAGTTGTGCATCAATTACAGCAAACTGATCTGTTGCAAAAAATGAACAGCAATACACAACATGTGCTTATAAATAAAATCGCACCATTAATGGCATCACGTGTATTAAAAGATAAACATGCTACACAGTTCGATAAGTTGGTATCTGTCATCCAAAGCTGTTTGGTCGAAAAAGCCAGCTGTTTTGACGATGGTAAAGACCAGCTATTACTGGAACTGGATAAACTGGCAGTGAATATTCAGGCTGTACGAAATAAAGATACCGTCATACAGGAAGTGCGGAGTGCCAGCTTTTGGATAGATACAACGATAGAGAGCCTGGAGCATGTCCGCAAAGAGCTGCGAGGCATAATGAAGTACCGCCAATCAGGTGGTGGTGGCTTGTATGAAATGCCATTGACTCGCACCGAAGACGGCGGAGTTAGGGAAATCGACCGTGAAGTAACAATTGCCGGTGCAAATGAGGCCATGATCTATCGCCGCCGCCTTAAAACGATATTAGATGACATGGTTTCTGTTAGCCCGACCTTGCAGAAGATATATAAGGGGCAGCCAATACAGGAGGCTGAGCTTAAAACATTAACGTCAACCATACTAACCAGTCACCCGGGTGTAAACCTAAGTGTATTAAATGATTTTTACGGTCGTACAGCTGAGCAGCTTCAGTTAACCGTCAGCGAGTTAATTGGCCTGGACCCACAGGCAGTAGAAGATCACTTTAAAAATTTCCTGCACGAGCATCCTTCGCTTACGGCTAAACAGGTTCAATTTATGAATCTGTTAAAAAACTACATAGCGCAACACGGCAGTATAGTTATAGAAAAACTGTATGAGCCCCCATTCGATAAAGTATCACACGAAGGAATAGATGGTGTGTTTGAAGCTAAAGATGTTGATGCGTTATTTAAAGTATTAGAGCCATTTCTGCGTAGCAGTAAGCAGCCTAATCAAAATTATCCAAAGCAATAGGCGAAAATATGAATACGACCATTTTTACAACTGAAGTTATTGCGCTGATATCTGCTTTTGTTGTGTTGGCAGCCGCGATTGGATTTCTAATTGCAAAAGCGATGCTTGGTAAAGTGCAGGCAAAAAATGAGCATGAACTGAATGAAGTTCAGAAAAGCCTCGAGGCTCTAAACTCTAAATATCAGGCTTTAGAATCTGCTCAAAATGAAACTCAGGATAAATTGCATGAGTCGCAAATAAAGCAAGGTAAGTTAGAAACAGAAAACGAATCATTGCTAGAAAAAAATGCAAGCATTAAAGCTGACTTTAATAGCTCGCAAGAAAAACTATCTGTCGCATTAGATGCTCAGCACAAAGC
>JALTKP010000318.1 GCA_027078075.1 Gammaproteobacteria bacterium
GACAAGCTCAGTATCTTGTAGTTGTTTATGGGTTATCCGTTTTTGCAGTCGCTATGTGGTTTGATTCAAGAGATGTTAAAAGACAAACACGGTTGAGCGATGCCGCTTTTTGGTTGCATTTGCTCGCCGCCCCACTGGTTGTACATGGTGTGATGGTAACGTTATTGGTTGAAACACAGTCATTACCTTTTCGAGAGCTATTAATAATACTTTTCTTTAGCGCATTTTTTATGATTGCATTGTATGTTGACCGTCGCGCTATTCTGGTTTCCAGTATATCTTATGCTATTTACGCAATTGTGGAGTTGGCGAAGAACAATCAATTGCAGATCGAAAACATAACCTTGTTAATTTTTGTAGGCTTTGGTGTATTTATTATTGTATTTGGCGTGTATTGGTACAAGATCCGCGCGGTTATTTTTGCAGGCTTGAAGGATGCTAAATTATCCAGATATGTTCCGCCTATCATTCGATAGTGAATAGAGTTGTAAATGGATAAAGAGAGATTACACTCAGCGATTATCGACGCGCTTAACGCAGCAAAAAATCTGGCAGTAAATGCGGCTAATCAAGCACGCGAGACAGCAACAGATAAAGAAAGCATTGCTGAAAACAAGTACGATACCTTTGGCCTGGAAGCCTCATATCTGGCGCATGGTCAGGCAAAACGCGTTGCTGAATATGAACAGGCAATTAGTTGTTATAATGAAATGGGTATTTTGAATAATCCTGGATCAACTATTGAGTCAGGCATGCTGGTTTTACTTGAGGATGAATCCGGTTCAGAACAGTATTTATTCCTGGGACCCGCCGCGGGGGGACTTAAGTTCAGGTTTGATAATATAGAAATAACCCTTATCACACCGGCATCACCCTTAGGTCAAAAATTGACAGGTCATTGTGTTGCTGATGAGATAGAAAGGCAGAATAAAGTATATGAAATTATGGCGGTTTACTAACTATTGAAGATAGGCTCAAGTCTTTCAAGATCATTAATAACCTGCCACTCGCCACCACCTGATTCAACCTTGTTTCGCCAGTTCTCCAATCTATCAAGGTATTCAACAGGATCAATATTATCACTGCGTAATTTAGTTACATTGATCGCAATAACCCGATAGCCGTCAAGATTTAAGGGAATATCACGATTATATCCTGCTTGAATTTCTTCTTTAAGATCCGAGAAAATTAAAATAGTTTTTATACCCGACTGGGCTTCGTTCATAAACTCAACTGCCTGGAGCATCCCGCCGGTTATATCAGTATAGGAACTGGGTTTTATTTCATTAATAAACTTATTGATGCCTTCACGGAATAAACGTTTTTGCTGGTTAGCCATGCTCGGGCGATCTTCAAAGGTTTGTTTTTGTACAATATCTTTTTCACTGAAACTGCCGGTATCAACACGTGCAACAACAAATGTATCACCGGGGTTTAATTTAGCCAGAGTGAAATTTATAATACGCTGTGCCTGTGCTATTTCACGAGTATAAGTACCCGAGGTATCTACTAACATATAGACACCCCTGGAATAGGCTGTTTGTTGAGAGCAGCTGGTTAAAAATAATGTAACGGTAATGATGAGTAGAGATGGCGTTAACTTAATCATGGTAGCAGCCTCTTAGCGTAGTGTATCGGTATCAGATTGAGTTAGTTGCGTAGTATGGCTGAGAGGACCTTGTCGATCCTGTTTATGCTTGAGCATGGTCTCGATCCAAAGTGGAGCGAAAATAACAAAATCGTAAAGTTGAATAAGCGCATTGCCCATAAATTTAACAATATCGCCGCTAAGACGTAGTGCCCACTCGATAGTCCGCAGTAAGCCAACAGTGACAACGCCCAGCACAGTACGCATGGAATGAATAAAAGATTCCAAAGGAATAGCAACAAACATAAGCGCAAAAGGAAGTATAAATCCCATTCCCATTTGTGCAGCAGTTGTAATCCAGAGATAAGAGCTTTGCGCAACGATACTGCTGTCATCACCACGTAAAATAGCGCGTGTTGCCGCATCTTCTTCCATTAATAGTTCACGCATGAAAGCGAGGCTTGCTTCAATGCAAGCAAGGAAACTAAGGATGGTTATAAATACAATTGCCATGCGGATACGGGTTTTATCATTTAATGCACCAATGACAGGAAATAAACGTGTAATGCGCATGGTTTCCATAAAGAACAAACCCATCGCAATTTCCAGAAGAATAATAACCAGTGCAGCAACAGTATTTATCTGGAAGCCCGCAATATGGCTGGTACCACCGACCATTTCAGACAATGG
>JALTKP010000319.1 GCA_027078075.1 Gammaproteobacteria bacterium
GTCGTAAAACTGTCCTTTAACACGTTAAGAAAAATTTGTGCCGACGAATCACTAATAGATGTATTAAGTGCGGCAAGACAGAGCGGTTCCCAAAATTGTTTAATCATTATATCCGGTTGCTTGCGCAATAAAGTTTTAACACTAATGTCATGTTTCAGCTTGAATTGCATTAATCGAAGTTTAATCAGGAAGCTGCAGGTTTTTAGGCGGTCTTTTAACGGGATATTCTTAAGGTTTAAAAAAGCAAACAAAATATTAAGTGGAGCGGGTAGTTGTCCTAACTGAAAATTAAAGGTTTGTTTGTTCTTATTAATGACTAATAATTTTAATTTCGTCCGTAATAAAGAAGCGCTCATATCAACATTGTATGTTTTTAGCATCGACAAGGTGCTTTTATAAGCACCTACGAGAAGGTGTTGTCCATTGTCAACGCGTTGCTTGCCGAAAGCAACACATCGTGCGCGGCCGCCAAGTTGTTTGGCAGATTCAAAAATAGTGACCTGGTAGCCGTTCTTTAATAATTCTGTCGCGGCAGTTAGGCCCGACCAACCACCACCAATAATAATGACTGAGCCAGTAATACTATTAGTCATTTTTTGTTCGCTTTTAGTTCTTTACGATAAGTTCGCCAGGCAATCCAAAGTTTTCGCAACGGTGAAAGACGAACAGGGCGAGTAAAGACATCAAAATTTTGCTTTTCTATGCGTTCGAGTAAGGCATGGTAAATGGCGGCCATAATGAGCCCGCTGCGCTGTTGAAAACGATCTTGCTTATCGAGATATGTATAGGCGTGTTGATAATAATGTTCAGCACGTTGTGCCTGAAATTTAAACAAGTGCCGCAAATCGTCATTGATTTTGCCATTTATAATATCTTGCTCTGAGACATTGAATTTTTTTAACTCATCAAGTGGTAAATAGATTCGACCACGTTCAGCATCTTCTTTTACATCTCTTAAAATATTCGTGAGTTGAAAAGCAAGCCCCAGGTTTTCAGCATATTGTTGGGTGGATTTATTGTTATAACCAAATATTTCGATAGTGAGCAAGCCAACGACACCGGCAACACGATGACAATAGAGGGATAGTTCTTCAAAATTCTGATAACGAACATGTTCTGTATCCATTAACATGCCATCAACGATGCTATGAAAATGTTTCTCATCAAGATTGAATTTTTTAATAGACTGACTTAAGGCAATACCAACAGGGTGTTGTGCCTGATCATGAAATATTCGCTTAATTTCATCTCGCCACCAGTTTAATTTTGTGAGTGCGATACTGCGTTCAGAGCACTCATCAACAATGTCATCTATTTCGCGGCAAAATGCATACAATGCAGTGATCGCCTGACGTTGATCGGCGGGAAGGAACAAGAAGCTGTAATAAAAGCTTGAACCACTTGCGGCTGCTTGTTCCTGACAATATTCTTCAGCGTTCATATTGTTATGCTAAACCACTCATTGCTTTTGGGGTTATATCAAATAGACTCATGAATACTATCATTGGCCAGTCGGTTTTGGATAGGCGAGGGCGGGTAAAACAGTCTTTTGTTCGTAACATTTTAGTTGCTACTGTATGAGCAGCGTGAATTGTCACTTTAAGTTCCATGCCAAGTCGCCCACCAATGTGACGGCAGAGTGGGTAGCCAGAGATAAGCATTTTATCAGCACGTTCAACTTGCTGATTCATAAAATGATTGAATTTTTCGTCATTGATGCGTTGTGAAAAATAGTCTTCAGTAATACCTGCTGCGCTCATTTCATTTTTAGCCAGGTAGATACGATTGTTTTCATCATAGTCCTGACCGATATCCTGATAAAAGTTAATAAGTTGCAGTGCCGTGCAAACAGCATCGCTGAACTTCCTTGTTTGCGGCTGGTCTTTACCAACAAGTTGTATTAACAGCCTGCCAACAGGGTTGGCGGAACGGCGACAGTAGTCGAGTACTTCTTCGAAGTTGTCGTAACGTTTCTTTGTGATATCTTGTTGAAAAGCACTGATTAAATCAGTGAATAATTCAGGTGTTAAATCGAATCTGGCAATGGTGTCTGCTAAGGCAATGAACACGGCATCATTGCTAGACTTACCTGCTAATATATTGTCGAAGTGTTTTGTATATTGCTCTAATGCTAATCGCCTTTCTGAGGCATCAAGATCACCTTCATCAGCGAGATCGTCAGCAGTGCGAGCAAATGAGTAAATGGCACTGATAGGTTTACGTAATGTTTTCGGCAGTAAAATCGAGGCAACCGGAAAGTTTTCATAG
>JALTKP010000320.1:0-10006 GCA_027078075.1 Gammaproteobacteria bacterium
TGCACCCATTTCCAATGGGTCGCAGCAAAAAAACGGGCGCCTAAATTAATAGGCACCCGCAATTCCCAACCACCAGGTTGTAGTTTCTGACTTATTATTTACCAGATGTAAATTCTGGGTAGGCTTCAAGGCCAATGTCAGTAAGATCGAGACCTTCGTATTCTTCTTCTTCAGTAACTCGAATACCCATTACCATTTTGATAACGAACCAAACGATACCAGCTGAAACAAATGTCCAACCGAAGATAACTGCTAGGCCGTAAAGCTGTGCGCCAATTGTTGCATCAGCATTAGTAAATGCTACAGCAATCAGACCCCACATACCGACAGTACCGTGAACTGAAATCGCGCCCACTGGATCATCAATCTTAATCTTATCAAAAGCAATAATTGAGAAGACAACGATCACACCACCAACAGCACCAACTAAAGTTGAAGCTAATGGAGAACCGGCAAGAGGCTCAGCAGTAATTGCAACAAGACCTGCTAATGCGCCGTTAAGCACCATTGTTAAGTCAGTTTTACCGAACAAGATACGTGACACAATCATTGCAGCAACAACGCCACCAGCAGCAGCCATATTTGTATTAACAAATACTGCAGCAACTGCATTCGCTTCATCAACGCTAGATAGAATTAATTCTGAACCACCGTTAAAGCCGAACCAACCTAACCAAAGGATGAATGTACCTAAAGTTGCTAATGGCATGTTCGCACCAGGAATAGGGTGTACTTCGCCATTTGCGCCGTACTTACCTTTACGTGCACCTAGCAATAAGACGCCAACTAACGCTGCTGTCGCACCACATAAGTGAACAATGCCCGAGCCTGCGAAATCTTGGAAGTTAGCTGCGTCTAAGAAACCACCGCCCCATTTCCAGTAACCTTGCATTGGGTAAATGAAACCTGTCATGAATACAGCAAAGATTAAAAATGCCCATAATTTCATACGCTCTGCTACAGCACCAGAAACAATCGACATCGCGGTTGCAACAAACACAACCTGGAAGAAGAAGTCTGACATGCCAGAGTAGTAAGAACCGTCGTACCATTCTGCAGGATTGGTTGCCAATACATCCGCAGCAACATTGTCACCGCCAAACATAAAGACGAAATCAAATGCAGGAATTACACCATTGCCATCTGCTGGATACATGATGTTGTAACCCATCAACATGTACATGATAGAGGCAATCGCAAACAATGCGACATTCTTAGTTAAAATTTCTGCTGTGTTTTTAGAACGAACTAAACCGGCTTCGAGCATGGCAAAACCTGCTGCCATCCACATAACCAGTGCACCTGATACGAGGAAATAGAATGTATCTAGCGCATAACGAAGATTTAAAATATCTTCCATTGTACTAACCCCTCAATTTATTTTTTAAATTAGAGCGCTTCAGCACCGGACTCACCGGTACGAATGCGAACTGCTTGTTCAAGATCAAAGACAAAAATCTTGCCATCACCGATTTTGCCGGTATTAGCTGCCTTCGCGATGGCCTCAAGGACCTGCTCAACTAAATCATCATTGATTGCGATATCCAGTTTTACTTTAGGCAGAAAATCTACAACATATTCTGCACCGCGGTATAACTCGGTATGTCCTTTTTGGCGACCAAAGCCTTTTACTTCAGTCACTGTGATCCCTTGAACGCCAATATCAGACAATGCTTCACGCACGTCATCAAGCTTGAAGGGCTTAATAATTGCACTTACGAGTTTCATTACATCTCCTCCCGAAAAAGGTTAAGCCCACCCCAAGGGGTAGGCATGACCGTTTATAATTTTATTTAGAGACTCTTAGAGACTGTAAATACGAAGCGATCATCATCAAGCTTGTTCGCATTCAAATCTGTGTCGGTGTAATCAAGAGCGAAATCGAAACCAGCCCATGATTTGCTTAAGCCAATTTTCCAGTCATCATAATCAGTACCTTTATCAATATCTTGGTTACCGTAATGAAGTCCTAAAGCGAAATCGTTTGGTAATGGAATGTCTACATCAAGTGTTGTGTATAAAGAATCACCTGTTGCACCGAAAAAGTCATCCGAGTAAGCCAAACCAGCTGTTACAGCGGCTGGACCGAAATCGTATGATAATGAACCATAGATTTCGTCAAAATCGTAGTTGCCTGTATCAGCCGCTCTTGAATCTGGGTAAGAGTAGTAAATGTAACCAACATCGTAACCAATCTTATTACTGAACTCACCGCCGAAACCTAAGTAGTAATCAATTTCGATATCAGCATCATCACTGAAGTCCAAATTAGATGCCCAGATACCTGCGTAAAAACCACTGTCGTGTTCTAAATCAAATCCACCCTGAATTGCTGGACCTTCATCAGTTTGCGAAATACCGCGGTAAACGTAGTCTGTTGTTAATGCAACGTTGCCGCTTAAAGTAACTTCTGCTGCTGCTGTTGAAATGGCAAGTGGTGATGCTGTCATTAAGACGGCAGCTGCCAATGTTGTCATTTTTGTGTTCATGGTAAAACTCCTCATACTTTATCTATATATAGTGTTATATCGTGTTCTATCTTGGTGGTTGTTTTGACGAGATTCCTCATCAATGTCATTTTATAGTGCACAGGCCGTGCCACTCAACAATAAGCTAATTATAACAACAACTTATATATTATACTTAATGTGTTGTATTTCAGTTTATTGCACCATTATCGATCTTAATGATTATTTTCGCACACTAATGGTGCGATCGTGGCTAGTTATCTAAAGTGCTAAAATCAGTTAGGATAGGCGCTCAAAGCAATGGGAAAATCATGAATACACGTAAAGCATTTATTGAAGAAATAACGCAGCAATTGGAAGATGGATTGCCCCCAGGGCTTGGGCTCATGCGTGATGATATCCAGTCAATTGTAAAAACGGCTATGACCGGTACCTTATCGCGACTTGAACTTGTTACGCGCGAAGAGTTCGATGTACAAACAGCCGTGCTACTACGCAGCCGAGAAAAACTAGAAGCATTAGCCCTGCGACTCGAACAACTAGAAGAAAAAAGCTAAATACCATAAAGTAGTTACTCAATTTAATCATCTGCGGCCAGGAAGGCTGCTTAAATTAAGACAAAGGAATTGTCTATGTCACTTGCTGTCGTTTTTACCCGTGCTTGCCACGGCATACAAGCCCCACTCGTTAGTGTTGAAGTCCACTTATCGAATGGCTTGCCGTCCATGTCAATTGTTGGTTTGGCGGATACGGAGGTAAAAGAAAGTAAAGATCGGGTTCGAAGCGCGATTATCAATTCCCAATTTGATTTCCCCGCACGACGCATCACAATCAACTTAGCACCCGCCGATCTACCCAAACAAGGAGCACGTCTCGATCTTGCTATTGCGATTGGTATTCTTGTTGCCTCACGGCAACTGGAATTTCCGAATTTAGAAAATTATGAATTCATTGGCGAACTCGCACTGACTGGTAACATTCGCGCTGTACCTGCCGTTCTACCCACAGCAATGGCAACTCGCCAATCAAAACGTCAACTCATCTTACCGATTGATAATACTTCTGAGGCAAGTTTAATCAGCAACGCCGAACAATATGCTGCTAAACACCTTCTGGATGTCTGCTCTCATTTGAACGGAAGTAAAAAATTAACAATGATTCTGCAACAACATAACTCACGCACGCTCCCTATTATTGACGATATGTCAGAAGTTCGTGGTCAGGCTTATGCCAGGCGCGCATTAGAAATTGCAGCCGCCGGTAACCACAGTTTGATAATGATGGGGCCACCGGGAACAGGCAAAACAATGTTAGCCAAGCGGCTCGCTGGAATTCTACCAGAGATGACAGAAGATGAAGCGCTTGAATCTGCCGCTGTACTTTCAATCTGTGGTCAAGTTCCTTCTGAACACAACTGGCGACAGCGCCCATTTAGAGCGCCTCATCATACTGCTTCTGCAGTTGCCTTAGTGGGTGGTGGCAGCCAGCCTCGCCCTGGAGAAATATCATTAGCACATCATGGTGTTTTATTTCTTGATGAACTAGCTGAATTTGAACGTCGTGTTTTAGAAGTTTTACGTGAGCCATTAGAAAGTGGTGTTATTCATATTTCACGTGCGGCACGACAAGCTGAATTTCCTGCGCGTTTTCAACTTATTGCGGCAATGAATCCCTGCCCATGTGGTTATCATGGCGACCCAAATGGTAAATGTAACTGTAGTTCTGAAAAAATAATTCGCTACCGTGCAAAAATTTCTGGCCCATTGTTAGATCGTATCGACATGCATGTTGAGGTTCCACGCATGCAATACTCAACATTACATGAACAACAAACAGGTGAGCCTAGTCTAGTTATACGCCAACGTGTAATCACTGCTCGACAACGTCAATTAGCTCGTAGTCAAACAACAAATCAATCTCTCAGCAATAAAGAAATAGAACAATATTGTCACTTAGAAAAACATGACCATGAATTACTAGAAAAGGCTATCGAACAACTTGGTTTGTCAGCAAGAGCATGGCATCGAATTTTAAAACTTGCCCGCACAATATCAGATCTTGATGCTTGTGATGACATTCAAACTCAACATTTGCAAGAAGCCATTGGCTATCGTCGTTTAGATCGCAGCCCAAGCTAATAAAACCCTGACACTTAGCTTCTTACTTAACGCTAAGAAATTGTTTTATTACTTAGACGCTAAGAGACTTTGTAATTTTTCGGCAATTTCTCGGCTTAATTTTTCGACCGCTATGCTTTGCAACGTAACGGCTTTCGCGTTATTTATGTGCTTTACCTTAGTAGAATAATTAAATTTTCGTATTGATATTATTTTATTGTTTTTTGATGTGTTAAATACAACCCAGTGTGCATTTAAGATTACTTTTCCATCTGACGTTGTTTCAAACTGATGTATATCCAACATAACTTGATATTTGACGTTCAGTGAGCGTTTCCATGGATAATTAATAGCGTAACTAGATGGAATCAATCTCGTTAGGTTACTGCGCAAAACCCTCGCAAAGTTTTGCTCTAATGGTTCAGCCCAACGATTAAATTCTTCAACAATAATTTCATTGTCACTTGAAAAACGTGTTATCTGCGAACGGCTAAGATACTTCGGAAACTTTATCGGCCCTACCCCTATTATACTTATGCCGTCACTGCTTGTTTTTGAGGAAGGTATTGTATCTTCAATTGAACTAAGCAAATAATATTTTGAAGGCTTTGTTGTACCACAGGCAGTTAGACTACTAACAATTATAACTGAAAGTAATATGAACAACGTCTTGTTTAGCTTAGATAACATATTCTTCATGTTAGTTGTTCCCATTTGATTTACCATGCAATATTGATTCAGGTTGTTGCTCAAGCGCGTCGGCTAAATTACGTACCGACCTAGCAGCCTCTGTTAACTCAGTTAATGCTTCTTTTAATGAAACAATAACTTCTGAATCCTCACCCAATAATTGATCACTTGATTTCAGTGTTTTTTCTGCTGATGCTGTGGCAATATCTATTTTTCTGAAAGTAGACTCTGCTGCCTTAAGCGTGCCATTTGCAACTTTGAGTGTTTCACTCATTTCAACAGAAAGAGAATTTGCCACTTTGTTTAAATCTTTCGCCAACGAGTCAAAACCCTTCGATGTTTCATTAACAGATTTAATCGTTTCAATAATTATCGGGTCAGATAATATTTTATCTAAACTTTCCATTGTTGATGCTAAATTATTAAGAACCTCTCGCACTGGATATTTATCTAGCGTTTGTGCGATCTTTTGGATTGTCGTGGCTTTAGTTGGGATTTCATTAATGCCACCGTCACCTTGTAATGTAAAAGGTGACTCCTGATCAAAGTCTAATTCAATAAACAACTGCCCGGTTAACAAACTCTTAACTTTTAATTGTGCCCGCAAACCTATTTTTACAAAGTTTTTTGTATCTAAATTTAGTTCACTTGCTTTAACTGTTTCATTCTTTGATAATTTTACTAAATAACTATTCCTGTCGATAGCTGCAATAACAGGAACAACAGTTTTATTTTCTACTCTATCTAGAACTAATTTAATATCTGTAACTGCACCTATTTTAACACCCCGAAATTTAACAGGGGCACCGACATTTAAACCGGTAACCGAACCATCAAAGTACATGATTACCTTTACTTCTTTCTTAAAGAACACATCACTACCTAACAACAGTGTTAATGTAATAATAATACCTATTCCACCAAGCACAAAAGCACCTATAACAGTGGGATTCACTTTTCTTTTCATTTTTTACCCCTGTTTAAAAACTCACGTACTTTTGCCACAGGACAATCAGTTCGTAACTTATTAGGATTTCCTGTTGCAATCATTGTTCGTGTTTCTGCATCTAGAAACACCGAATTATTGCCGATACTAAAAATACTCTCGAGCTCATGTGTTACGACCACGATGGTGGTTTTTAAACTTTCGCGCAGTTCCAATATTAAATCATCTAACCGCCTTGAGCTAAGCGGATCCAGACCAGCTGAAGGCTCATCAAAAAACAGTATTTCTGGGTCTAATGCCATTGCACGTGCTAAACCTGCACGTTTTTGCATACCACCACTGATTTCAGAGGGATAAAAATTCTGGTAACCCGCTAAACCAACAAGGGATAATTTATAATCAATCACTTCTTCTATCTGTTTTCTTGACAGCTTAGTGTATTCTTCCAGTGGCAAAGCAACATTTTCAGCCAGTGTTAGCGAACTCCATAAAGCGCCACTTTGAAATAGAACCCCAAAACCTTGTTTAGTTTTTCCTTGTTGCTCTAATGATGACTGCCAGAAATTAACATCATCAATTTCTATATTTCCAGACGATGGTTTCTTTAAACCAATTAATAATTTTAATAATGTACTCTTACCACAACCACTTCCACCCATGATGATAAATATATCTTCATGATTTATATCAAACGTTAAGTCACGCTGTATAACTACATCACCATAGGCCATCGTGATATCGTGCAACTTAATATGTGCATTATCTGCTACTTGTGTTCGTGCCAGTGCAGTCATATTATCACTCAACTATATTCCTAGGACCTGAAAAATAATTGTTAGCATTGATGCAGCAACAACAATAAGCACAATACTTGTTACCACTGCTGACGTTGTTGCCTCACCCACTGCTGATGCACTACGCCCGCATTGCATTCCTCGCCAACAACCAGCAAAGGCAATGATCACACCGTATACAGTTGCTTTGGTCATACCAACAAAAACTTGCTGCATATCCAACGCTCGCAATGTTTGCGTGTAATATTCAAAAGAACCTACATCAAATGCGAACACTGCTATTAGCATTCCTGCAAACATTCCCACAATGCTGCCATACAATGTCAATAATGGCACCATCAGGATTAACGCCAGCATTCTTGGTAAAACCAAATATTCTATTGGTGCAACACCAAATGTTTTTAGGGCGTCAATTTCCTCGTTAACCTGCATGGTGCCAAGCTGTGCTGCAAATGCCGCTCCTGTACGACCAGCCATAATAATGCCTGTCATTAATGCACCCATTTCGCGCACCATACCAATACTTACCAAATCAGCAATAAATATTTGTGCGCCAAATTGTTGTAATTGTACTGCCCCCATATACGCAAGAATTAATCCAACTAAAAAACTTATTAGAGTCACAATCGGCAATGCGCGCGGCCCCACATCTTGGATAATTAATAATAAGTCGTTTGGCTTATATTGTGCTTTTCCTCTCAAGAGTCGTGTCATTGCAATCGATATTTCACCAATGAAATGAAGTGCTTCAGAAGCACCCTTTGTACCATCTATAACAAATTGACCCAGCTGCTCTATATATCCCTGTTGCTTCTTACTATTATGTGTTTGCTTAAATTGAGGTACTGCTGATGCTAGCCCGATTAATCGACGAACACCTTCGGGCAAACCAGAGAGATTTATTTGTGTATTATGTGAATTGCCTAGTTCGATGATATTAAGCAGAAAGGTACATAAGCCTGTGTCCCACTGCGTAATGTCTATTGAATTAAATACAATTTCTTGTGTATTGGAATGCTCTTCTAAATAGCGCTGAATTACAATTGCAGCGGGTAAATCGCTTTGTAAACGCCAATCACCAACCAGTGTCAACGTTAACGCATCCACCTCATCATGGCTAACCGCTAACGAATAATATTCATTGGATGACAAGGTTGTCGGGGTTTCAATATCTATTATCCTTACCTCAAATAAACATAACCACTAATGCAGCATGTTAACCTCGCTACACTACCTAAATAGCGTTGATACTACATTTCATTGATGTTGGTGTCACCTACCATGTGGATATATCAATATCGCTAACGCTACATCACTCATGCTGGATTTTACACCTCTGTTCCGTTAGCATCGCCAACCATTATTATTAATGATGATGCTTCATGAAAAAAATTCGCTTACGGATTCCCGGCAGCTTAGGCTACGCACTGGGTGCTGAACTTGATTTGCCACAACGCAACAAACCTCATGCATGGGCTATTTTTGCACATTGCTTTACTTGCTCACGAAACTTAAAAGCATTCCATATTATTTGCGAACACCTTGCGCAAAATGGTATTGCCGTGCTGCGTTTTGACTTCACCGGTATCGGTGATAGTGATGGCGATTTTTCACAAACTAATTTTGCTACCGATGTAGATGATATTGTTGCTGTCAGTGAATACATGGCTGCAAACTATTCTGCACCTGAATTACTTATTGGCCATTCTATGGGTGGCACAGCCATGCTCAAAGCCGCGGAACGAATTCCCTCAGGTCAATCTGCTGTGACTATTGCCGCACCAGTTGATCCTGGTTATGTCGCTAGACATTATATTAGTTTGCGTCAAAAAGTTTCTGAAACTGGCTCAGCAAGAATGACCCTCGGTGGTAATCATTTTACTGTCGGGGAAAAGTTTTTCCAGGATCTCGACTATCCTGATGATGGCTCTTATCTTGATGGTTTTCAAAAACCATTACTTATTTGTCATTCACTCGATGATGAGATTCTTGATCATTCGCATGCAGAGAAATTGCACCTTCATGCAGGCAAACCTTCTTCGCTTGTAAGCCTAGATAATGCCGATCATTTACTCACGAATAAAGATGATGCCGCTTACGTTGCTGATCTCATCGCAGGTTGGGCAAAACGCTATATTCCATAAATAAAAAAGGTCGCCAATGGCGACCCTTCTTACGTTCACAATCTAATTAAAATCTATTTAGATTGTGACACCATGTAATCAACTACTGATTTAATTGCATCATCACTTAAATCAGCACGGCCACCTTTAGCCGGCATACCGTTAAAACCGTTAATCGCGTGATCGTATAATTTTGCTGTACCTTGACCAATACGAGCAGACCATGCTGCTTTGTCACCTAAGATAGGTGCACCAGCTGCGCCAGTACCGTGACATGCAAAACAGGCACTCGCGTAAATGTCTTTACCACTTTTCTTAGTTGGTGCCGCCGCTGGTGCATCACCTGCAACGGTTACTTGTGCAACCGGTGCAATACGTTCCGCAATGGCTTTGTCTGCACCTGCTGCATTATCTTTCATTGCTGCTTCTTTATTACCTGCAGCCATAGAACCTGCGATAACAAAAATAACAACTGCAAAAACAGCTAAACCCAACATAAACTTCGTTAAAGTGTTCCAAACTTGACTATCATGATCGCCCACTGTACTTCCCCTTGCTCAAAAATGGCTATTCAGGTGGCAACATGCCATCCCAGTAGAAATTCTGGGGCAGATTATAGACACATTACACCAAAGGGAAAACCGTAATACCCCTAAATTACGTGATTTCCCTATAAGAAATCACTGAATTCACTTACTATTTAGCATGGAATTAGTGTTTCAAGCTATACAATGTAAAGCCTGTCAGGGTAATATGCTCGCCCTGTAACAGCCTAAATATGCGCTCGTAGCTCAGCTGGATAGAGTGTTGGCCTCCGAAGCCAAAGGTCGTGGGTTCGACTCCCGCCGAGCGCGCCATATTTAATTTA
>JALTKP010000320.1:10106-30755 GCA_027078075.1 Gammaproteobacteria bacterium
CATATTTAATTTATTAACAATAACGCCATTTGAGCCAATATTGAGATTTTTATAATGGATCCACTATCACAAGCTGTTCTTGGCGCGAGTCTTTCACAGTCATTTGCTGAAGATAAAACAATGCAGCGCAGTGCCTTAGTTGTTGGTGGGCTTGCAGGTATGGCAGCGGATCTTGATGTGCTTATTCGTTCAAAAGCCGATCCTCTACTCTTTTTAGAATTTCATCGGCAATTTACACATTCACTGATTTTCATACCTATTGGTGCACTGCTGTGTGCGCTAATATTTTATCTGGTAATAAATTCGGGCTGGTTTCAACGAAAATGGCCAAACAACAGTTTATCTTTTTCTAAGATATATCTATTTTCATTTTTGGGTTATGCAACACATGGATTGTTAGATGCCTGTACTTCCTATGGCACACAATTATTTTGGCCTTTTTCAGATGCCCGTATTGCCTGGAATACAGTTTCAATCATTGACCCTCTTTTTACCTTTCCAATCCTGATTCTCATTATTGCCGGTGTGTATCGTAAAAATAAACGTTACGCACAAATTGCTTTTGCCTACGCGGTTATATTTTTAAGTTTAGGAATCATCCAGCGTGACCGCGCAATATCGGCTGTAAAACAACTCGCTGATCAACGCGGTCATCAAATCCAGCGCATGCTAGCTAAACCAACTTTTGCAAACCGGCATGTGTGGAAAATTATTTATGAACACAATGGGCGCTATTATGTTGACGCTGTTAAATTATTGAATGATGTCACTTTTATTTCAGGAACATCTATCCAAAAATTAAATATTCAACGTGACCTTCCATGGTTACCCAAACAAAGTAGGCAAGCCAAAGATATTGAGCGTTTTCGCTGGTTTTCTGATGACTATCTTGCAATTAGTCAAAATAACCCAAATTTCATAATGGATATACGCTACTCATTCTTACCCAACCAAATTAAATGGATTTGGGGAATTGAGCTTAATAAGCAACATTCTGATAAACATGCGCAATATATAATCCAAAGTCGCCCAGACAAAGAATCATCTCGAAAATTTCTTGAACTTATTTTTTGATTTTTTAAATATATTCATTTTGCGTGTAAAATGAATACTAAATCTGCACCATATGATTACCTAACTAAGGTAAATACAATGAAATTAACATCCTCAGTGTTTAGTATTTTCATACTTCTAATATTTAGTACACAAGCAACAGCTACATTACGAGAGTATTGGGTAACAGCTGAAAAGGTCGAGTGGAACTATGCACCTAGCGGTAAAAATCTTATTAAGAAAGATATGGGTATGTCTGTATGGGGCAAACAACTAACTTATAAAAAATACCGTTATATTCAATACACCGACTCTAGTTTTACTACAAAAGTACCTCAACCAGAATGGATGGGGATTTTAGGACCACAATTTCGTGCGGTAGAAGGCGATACATTTAAAATTCATTTTTATAATAAGGCAGACAAACCTCTTAGCATCCATCCTCACGGCATGCGTTACGATGAAAAAAATGAAGGCGCTGATATGAAAGGTGAAAGCGCCTATGTTTTACCTGGCAACAAATTTACCTATCTATGGGATGTTGATCATGAGGCTGGTCCTGGACCTGCTGATCCTTCTTCAATTGTTTGGGCTTACCATTCTCATGTTGATTCTGTAACTGAAATTTACGATGGTCTAATTGGTTCGATTATTATTACTAAAAAGGGTATGGAACGTTCTGCACAAGATCCTCGCCCGCGCGATGTTGATATTGCCTTCACCAATTTATATATGGTGTTTGATGAAAATGGTCGTGAGGCTGTTAAACGAACCAAAGGCAAACAAGTGCGTCATGAAGTAAGCGAACACGAAGACGAGGAAGAAGGTAACCTCAAGCACTCTATTAATGGCTACATTTTTGGTAACCTAAAAGGTCTTATTGCTAAATACGGTGATCGGGTTCGCTGGCACTTAATTGGTATGGGAACTGAAGTTGATTTACATACTGCTCATTGGCATGGCAAAACGGTTCTGGATCATGGTCGCCGCACTGATGTTGTTGAGCTCTTGCCAACGAGTATGACAAGTGTCGACATGATTGCAGATAACCCAGGCAACTGGCTATATCATTGCCATGTAACTGATCATATTACAGCAGGCATGATTACACGTTGGACGGTGCTTCCCGAACAAAACTAATTAAGTAACTTTAATCCTTATTAGCTAATCGATGTATTACTAAAACAACGACTAAGCCAGTAATCGTTAAACCAATAACGGCGATAAGAGATGGCTCTGTGATAGCGGGTAATACCGGAGTTGTACCAACAACACGCTCTTTTCCAGCAATGGTTTCAAATAGTCTTTCTTGGTATGGCCAAAGCAGCCATAATGAGGCAAGTAAAATACCTTTAATCACTAAAAGCGTTCGCTGATAGAAAGTAGATAACAACCAGCCGAGAAACCTTGAAAAGGTTACTAATCCAAATACACAACCTAGTAAAAATGGAATAATGACAGATAAATTCAGTTCACCGACAGCTGTTATTATGGTGCTATATTTTTTTAACAACAATAATAAAAATGATCCTGATATCCCCGGTAATATCATTGCACTTATCGCAATCATACCGGATAAAAAGATAAACCAAGCTGCATTTGGTGTTTCTACTGGTACTAAATTAACAATAATTAAACCACCGATGGTACCAATTACAAGTGTGACAGCATCTCCAGTATTAAAGCCTTTTAGTTCCTGCATCAATACATAAATAGAGGCTAGGATTAAACCAAAGAACAAACCATAAACATGTTCTGGGTAGTCACGGATTAATTCTGGTAATGAAATAACATGAGTAAAAAACCACACCGCCAGAAACAAACCCGACAATAAAGGAATAATAAAATTAAAATGTGGGCGTTGAATAGCAACCTTAAAATCTAACTTTAAGCATGCCTTTAACCAAACCGTGTCAAAAGAGCGAATTGCTGCCAGTAATTTTTCATAGATACCTAATATAAATGCCATGGTTCCACCACTGACACCAGGGACTAAATCTGCCATTCCCATACAGAAACCCTTGGCTATTAGCTGCCAACGTATCATGATTTTCCCCAATTATTATTTTAGTCTAATTCGCTGCAACAACGATTCTTGCCGCTGCCTTTTGCTTTGTACAGGAATTGATCCGCTCTTTCAAAAGCGATTTCGGCAGTATCACCTTTCTTAAATTGTGTCATGCCACCAGAAACAGTAATAGCAACACGCTTATCACCATGATGAAATTCACATTCTTCAATAGCCGCTCGAAGCTTTTCGACTACTGCTTGTGCTTGCATAACCTCCGTTTCTGGTAATAACATTACAAATTCTTCACCACCAAATCGTGCAATAAAATCTGTGTCTCGAACTCTGTCTTGAAGCAAAGATGCAATTGTTGATAAAACCTTATCACCTGCTTTATGCCCGTAGGTATCATTTACTTTCTTAAAGTCATCAATATCCCATATAACTATGACAAGCGGTGACTGATAACGCCCCCAGCGACTAAATTCATACTCCATTCGCTGATTCCATGCGAGTCGGTTAGGCAATTTGGTCAATGCATCCTGCATAGCATTTTTTTGTTCTTCAACTAACCTTTCCTGTAAGCCTTTTGATTCAGTTTCTAATTGATGAACCTTGCTTGCAAGCTCGCCAACACGTATTTCCATTTGTAACTTTCTACCTTCTTCCGTGGTTCTAAATGTTTCTACGTGTTTTGTTATTTTACTTAACTTCATCGCTATGCTTGTCTTTAGATCATTTAGGTCAGCAGCTTCTGTTACATCTGTCTGGATTTTTTCAACTTCCCCATCGACATCTTCACTAAATTTTATATTTTCATCAAAAATAGTTTTCTGATCTTCGGCATTATCCTGAATGTGCTGATCTAACATTTGTAGCTTTTCAGTTACTTGTTTTAAAAATTCCTGAAAATCATTCTTTTCATGCTCAATGCGGGTTCGCATTTTAATTACAAGATCAGCAATTGATTCTAGAGCACTTACAACGTCATCTTCATCTATGCCATTTGCCCAATCTTCTTTTAATGCTGCGGCTTTGTCAGCAAGCTCCTCCGGAAGATCTAAGCGCTCCAGTAATTGAATCAATATCTCATTTATACTTAATGTCGGTGTGGTTGTTTCTTCGAGACTTTCTGAATCTTTGTTTTCATTAAAACTAATTGTTGTTCCAGTTGAGACTAATGATGCGATATCTTTAACCAAAGCCTGTAAATCTTTTTTAGTCTCTATTCGTCTGGTTTTCTCTCTCAATGCATCTAGATCAGCAGCAACTGGCACCGGCACATCAACTGCCATCAAAAGGTCAACGAGCACCTTTCTAATTATATCTATAACATCTTCAACACCAAGCGGCTTATCAACAACAGGCTGTTGTTGCGCTTCAGGGGCATCAACTATTGCTTCTGAAATATTTTCTTCTGCATTTTTAGCCCCTGAAAAAATCCCGCCAAACAGACCTTTTGATTCTTTGCCCTTATTCTCGGTAGTTGTGGTTTCTGTTTTTATTGACTGTTCAATCAGATCTAGTACTGACTCAAATATATCAACAATTCCTGACTCATCTTTCATGTAATCAAGACGTTTTTTAATTGCTCGTTTCTTTTTATTTAATTTATTAGGAAACGGTAATTTATCTATTAATTTATTAGTTAATGTTCTAGCGCTAATTGTTTTTATATTCTTGTCTGTCGCGGTCTCAACAATAATATCAACCATGTTACGTATACGTTCATAATTTCTCTCACGCCGCACAGAGTTTCTTAGACGATCTAGCTGTTCATCTAATTTCTTGTTTTGGCCATCTGCAGAAAGTGTTATACGAGATATACATCGACGCAATAATTGATCTGACTCAGACCACTCTTTCTCTTTATCTTCAAGCAACTCTAAACTTGAGTAATATTTTTCTTTCCAATTATCCATATTAATGTTTTGTATATCTTTCTATTAAATTAATATCAATCGATACAGGAAGGTGATCTGAAACTCCCTGCCTTAATACATTCACGTTGCTTATTTGCATACCATCACTTATTAATATGTGGTCAATATTTCTTTTCGGCTGCCAACTTGGAAAAGTATGTGGCTTTTGTTCAGGTTGATTCATATGTGTTTTTGAAAATAAATACTTCATCTCACGGCTGTCTAACTCACAATTCATATCACCCATCAAAATCACATGCTTTTCAGAGGCTATTAACTCACTGATAAAACCAATTTGCTGCATTCTGGTTTTTCTGCCTAACGCTAAATGTACACTTATCACAGCAATTTCATTGCCGGATAAATCAAATTTTGCCATCAATGCGCCCCGGCCTGGAATCAAGCCTGGCAATTTATGCTCAGTCACACTGATAGGTTTATAACGACATAGCAATCCATTGCTATGCTGGGCCAACTTGCCCATGTTTCTGTTTATCTGGTCAAACCAAAAAGGGTAATGTGCCTTATTAGCTAAATACTCCGTCTGATTCATATAACTACTTCTAAAACTGCCCGCATCGGTTTCTTGCAACGCAACAATATCGTAATCACTAATTAGTTTTGCAACTTGATCCAGATTTTCCTGTTTACGTGCGTGCGGTAAGACATGCTGCCAACTTTTCATCAAATAATGGTGGTACGCTTGCGTCGCAATACCACCTTGAATGTTGTAACTCAGCAACCGTAGACTGTCTCTTATCTTCACTTCTGACTTTGCCGCACTATGCATTTCCTTACGCCTGTATCGGGGATACCATTTCCCCTAATTTCTCTGTTAGCTTCATGTTTTCACTGTAGTCAATCGGACAATCAATGATACTAACTGTGTTATCGGCCAATGCTGTGGTTAATATACCCGACAATTGTTCTGCTTTTTCCACACGGTAGCCTTTGGCGCCAAATGACTCGGCATATTTCACAAAATCAGGGTTACCAAAGTTAACGTGTGACTTGCGGCCAAATTGGTTAATTTGCTTCCATTCAATCAAACCGTAACCACCATCATTCCAAATCAGGATCACAATTGGCGTATTAAGACGCATCGCCGTTTCTATTTCCTGAGAATTCATCATAAAACCGGCATCACCGGTAACGGCAACCACAGCGTGCTCTGGATTACTTAATTTGGCAGCAATCGCGCCGGGAACAGCGATGCCCATACTGGCAAAGCCATTTGAGATAATGCAGGTATTTGGCTGTTCACAACGAAACATTCTCGCCATCCACATTTTGTGTGCACCTACATCGCAAACAGCTATGTCATTGATTGCCATCGCTGTTCTTAATTCCCAAATGAGTTTTTGCGGTTTAATAGGGAAACTATTGTCGTTCGCATGTTGATTCATTTCATCAATGAGTGCCTTACGCAGTGGGCGCATCAAATCGCCTTTGTGTGGCGTAGCTTGGGCGGCAATGCGCTCTAAGCTAAGATTAATATCACCCACCACACAGCATTCCAAAGGATATGACTCATCAACCTCAGCAAAATCACTGTCTATATGGATAATCTTGCGATCGCGGGTGGGATGCCAAAGATAAGGGTGATATTCGACTAAATCATAACCTATACAGATAATGAGATCGGCATGGTCAAAGCCACAATTTACATAGTCGTGCGCTTGAAGCCCTGCACTACCTAATGCCATTGGGTGACCAAATGGAATCACGCCTTTTGCCATAAAGGTATTCGTTACTGGTACATTCAACGTCTCTGCAAACTGAGCCAGTTGCTCCCATGCACCCGCCCGCACGACCCCATGCCCAGCAAGAATAATTGGATCACTCGCCTGAGAAATGAGCTCAGCGGCATAACGTAGCTGATCGGCCCTTGGCTCAGGCAATTGCGTATACCCCACCGATAATGGCTCACTATCTGTGTCCATTTTTGCAATATTTTCAGGAAATTCGATGAAACAGGCACCCGTCTTCTCACTTTGTGCCAATTTGAAAGCTTTTCTAACAACTTCTGGCAAAATGTCCGGTGTTGGCATTCTTGATGCCAGTTTGGTGATTGGATCGAATAAATTAATTAAATCCAGCACCTGATGAGATTCTTTATGCAGCCGATTGGTTCCAGCTTGACCCGCAATAGCAACTAATGGCGCATGATCCATATTGGCATCAGCCACACCAGTTACTAAGTTAGTAGCACCCGGACCGAGTGTTGCTAGACAAACTCCAGCTCTACCGGTTAAACGACCATAAACATCGGCCATAAATGCAGCACCCTGCTCATGACGGGTCGTGATAAATTGGATATCTGAATCGAGTAAGGCGTCCATCATATCGAGGTTTTCCTCGCCTGGGATACCAAAGATGTATTTCACACCTTCCTGTTCAAGACATTTTACGAAAAGTTGCGCAGCTTTCATGATCACCCTGATCTGACTTTACTACGCTTCATTCTAGATCAGGCAGGTAAAAGTTGCCTGCCTGATAGGGATATTTAGGAGATTTATTTTTTAGCCGGTTTTAGCTGTTTAGCTTCTTTTGCAACAAGGAAATTAACGACTTTAATCATATCGTCATTACTCGCTCCACCGGGGTTATTAATGCCCGCTTCTGTCGCACTGGTGCGGTACTTACCATTCACTAGCATTGATGGTACACCCTTGATGCCTGAACGACGTGTTAATGTAATCGCCCGCTTAACTCGTGACTGTACTACAAAAGAATTCCACGCTTGATCGAAGTCTTGCTGTTTCACGCCTTGGCTAACGAAGAAATCACTTATATCTTTTTTAGTTGCTAGTCGACGACGATCTTTGTGCACTGCTTGAAAAAAAGCACTGTGGGTTTTGTCTAAAACACCTAATGCTTCGGCAGTGTAGTATGCACGTGCATGCGGTATCCATGACTCACGGAAAACAGCAGGGATACGAATAAAATTCACATTTTTGGGTTTAGTTTTTAGCCACTTATTCAATGTAGGCTCAAAATCATTACAGTGGGGACAGCCATACCAGAACATTTCAGCCACTTCGACCTTGGCTGGATCCGCTGATGCTATCGGAGGTGTAATTAAATTGTATTCGAAACCTTCATCAATCGCTGATGCAGTACCAGCCTGCATCATAAATGTTGCCATCAAGACCAATAGTACTTTTTTCATTTTTCACTATCCCATTTAATTCTTTATACGATATATAGAGACAACCAAAATTGAATCAAAGTTCACCGTATGAGTGCAATCCTGATAGGAACATATTCACACCCAAGAAAGCGAACAAGGTCACAAACAATCCAATTACTGACCACCATGCCATCGCAGTTCCGCGCCAACCTTTGGTTAATCGCATATGTAACCACGCCGCGTAGTTCAACCAAACAATTAATGCCCAAGTTTCTTTTGGATCCCAAGACCAGTAACCACCCCATGCTTCAGCTGCCCATAGTGCGCCAAGTACCGTTGCAATAGTAAAAAAGGCAAAACCTAAAGCAATCGATTTGTACATCACATCATCAAGCATTTCGCTTGCAGGCAATACTCGAGAAGCTAAGCCACCTTCAGGAGAAGCGTTGCGAATTAGGAACACAACGCCGACCATTGCTGCTAGAGCAAAACAGCCGTAACCAATAAAGTTAGCCGGTACATGTATCTTCATCCAATAACTTTGCAGTGCAGGAACCAACGGTTGTATTTCATGTGCGCCTTTATTGAATTGGTACCAAAGTAAAAAGGCAACTGCTGCACTGATAATTAATAAAACAAAACCACCCAATGCACGTGTTTTATAACGCAGTTCATAAAACAAATAAATTAATGCAGTGATGATCGAAAATAAAATAAAGACTTCATAAAGGTTACTAACCGGTATATGGCCGTAATCAAAATTAATCAAGTACGATTCACGCCAGCGAACCATTAAACCTATCAGGCCCATTGCCGTTGCAATCCATGTCATGCGTGTAGCAACACGTCCTGGGAATTCTGTCTTAACAAATAAATTTATGAAGTAAGTCACGGTAGCTAAAAAATACAGTGCACTCATCCACATTACAGCGGAGGTACTCGATATAAAAAACTTAAATAAGAATTGGCTGTGTTCTTTATCTTGCAGACTTGATAAAGCGGCTATCGCTTCTCTGCCATCTAGTCCTTGTGATTTTAGAGCAATTATTGCTGGTTCATATTGTGCCACTGCGTATACACTTACTGCAGCCACCGATAACATCAAAGTACGGCTCTGTTTCCAATACCAACCTAAGGCCACCATTGAAATAGCGGTGCCAAACAAAATACCAACTTCGTAAACATCCATATTGGATGCATAACCATTCCACGCATAATAAGCACCTGCCATAACAAGTAAAGCAAAAACCCAGTCGTATAGGGACAAGGTTTTTAGAAATGGTTTATTAAATTCATAATTCAATGAATCAGATGTAGCTGACATAATGTACCTCAGTGATTTTCATCATCTTCGCGTAAACCCAAACGTTGAGCTAAACGCTGTTTTAATTTTATAAAGTCTTGAGCAAAATCGCGTTCGTTGCGGTTACAACTACCCGCAAGAATAACTTCGTAATTTGAGTCTTTTTTGTTTCCAATCCAGATCCAGCAACGTCGCTGCTGAATATAAAACATAATAAAGATACCGATAATAAGCAAAACGCAGCCGAATACAATGATTTCCTTACCAGGGGCGCGGGCAATCTGTAAACCAGATGCCTGAATATGTTCAAAATCTTTCATCTCAAGATAAAAAGGAGCGCCATAATCATCAATGTTGCCATATACGGTTAAGGCATCATCAAAGAAATCACTATCTACATCAGATATACCCTGAGTAATATCAACCCCTTCTTGCTGCAAAATATTTATATATAAGTTACCCAATGTTTTGCGCAAAATATCATAATAAGTAGCAGTTGCCTTTTGTCGCTGACTAGCAGCTATATTATTCTCAATATGTTTATTGATAGCTACGATACCACCTTCAACAAACAAAGCGACTAAACGATTGGTGGTCTTCTTCATATCACCAGATATTTCAAGGCGCTTCTCAGTAACTAAGCCACTCAACATATCGTTAACTGTTTCATCGACAACCTTACGCACTCTCTTCTTATCTTGCATTGCGGCGTAAAATTTCATAAAGCGTTTTACAGTTCCCTGTGAATCTACAGGGATATACAAATAACGAAATGGTTCTGCAACCGAGCTACGCACACCACTTAAGAAATACAGACTACCGTTTTGCTCAATTGGTGACATATAATTTACGTACTCACGAGCTTGACCCTGATCATCACGTAATTTAAATGTAAAGTTGGGTCCGAAATTTTTAAATTTCTTTTTGCTGGTTTCCGAATCAACAGGGTTAATATTAAATTTTCGGAAATCATTAATCTCAATAGTATAAACCTTGCCATTCACTTCCATTGGGATTTTACCAAACACCGCTCCCTGCAAATCTAATGTCTCTAATTCCGGATCAGTCAATGGCCAGGCACGTAGTTCCAGCTTTGAACCGCCATCATTAAAGCTCGCCTGATACATCGCGTAACCTTTATAGAGAAGCGGATGGTTCACCGAAATAGTCGTTTCTAATGGCTTATCTAGATCATCATCATGAATAACCAAATCACTTTCAAACGATTTTGGTTGTCCTGAAACATAGTGTTCAATTCTGAAATCTTTTAGTTCAATATCGAATGGGAGTTCCTGTATTAAAAACCCATTTTCAATATTAAGAAAAACAATATTGGCGCTTTGCCCTTCAGAGATGCTAACTGAGCCACGAAATGATGGGTTATCTTTATTTAATACGCTTTGTTTTGATACTTTAGAAGCAGGTAAAGCATTATCTGTTTCTATTTTCACATCACCAGTAAAAAGCGCATATTTCAGCGGCATGTTATACATGATGACTGAACCAACACAAATGATAACGATAGAGATATGCGTAAATAAATAGCCCAGACGATTAAAAGAACCTCGCATTGCTGCAATCATAATATGATCATCATGCAGTTTTTTACGGGTTTTATAACCCTCATCATGCATGTGTGATTCGATATTTTTAATTAATTCTTCTTGATCTGTATCCGCTACCCATTCGGCTTTATTATGAAATGCCCGTAATGAATTGCGTCCTGCATTAATACGGTAATTTCGCATGTCACGTAACATGCTAGGACCATTTCGGACAATACAAACACTGGTTGTTAAAAGTAAAAAGAAAAGTAACGCAACAAACCACCAAGCACCATATATATCGTATAAACCTAGTGATACAAATACATCATGCCAAAATGGACCAAACTTAATAATGTAATTTTGATAGGGTTCGTTTTGTCGCAGCAAGGTTCCAATAATAGAAGCGATAGCAATTCCTACCAACACGGTAATCGCCAGATTCATTGAACCTAGAAACTCGACTAAAATGCTCGAGAAACTATATTGTCTATTTTTTTTCACTTACCTACTCACGAACTCAATTTATCGATTTGTTCTTTTCAATAAAAAAGGGTGGCATAACACCACCCTTTTTACTACCGCAAAAAGCTTACTTTTTAATGTAAACCTGAAATAAACTCTGCTACGGCTTTCATTTCACTGTCTTTCAATTTACCAGCAACTACACGCATCATGCCATTTGGGTCATTGCTACGAGTAGAAAGACTGAAATCTTTCAGCGCTTTCATTGTGTACTTAGCATGTTGACCGGCTAAAGCAGGGAACTTAGCAGCAGGGTTACCTGCTCCCGTTGGACCATGACAACTGGCACAAGCGGCAATACCACGACTCGCATCACCACCACGGTACAATTTTTTACCTAGCTCAAGAGTTTCTTTCTTAGCTTCGCCACCCTTGATTTTATTGCTTGCAAAAAATGCAGCTACATTTGCAATATCAGTATCATTCAAACCACCAACCATAGCATTCATGGTTCCATCTTTACGCTCACCCGTTTTAAAATCAGTGATTTGCTTGGCTAAGTAAGCCTCACCCTGTCCAGCCAAACTCGGCCAATCTGGGTTTGCGCTATTACCATCAACACCGTGACAACCAATACATAGGGCTGCTTTCTTTTTACCAGCAACAGGGTCTCCCGCTGCCATCACACTACCAGCCACTGCTAGCATCATTACTGTAATAAGGAATTGCTTAATCATTTGCATGATCCTTGAAAAAATTTCAGAAAATAAACTTATTTGCTTTGGCTAACCATGTAAGCAACTGCATCAGCAATTGTTGCATCGCTTAGGTTGGCGCGGCCACCCTTAGCTGGCATAAAACCTTTCTTACCTTGGAAGCCCTTGTTAGCGTGTCCAACCATAACATCCATTCCTTGAGCAATGCGCGCTTTCCAAGCAGCCTTGTCACCTACTTTTGGTGAACCAGCAACGCCTGTTGCATGACAAGCAGCACATGCCATATCATAAGTTTTCTTACCCGCAGCAAGATCCGCCGCTTGTACACTAGCAGCCATACCTAAGGCTAAAACAGCTGTCGCAATAATTGTCTTTTTCATTTCATACTCTCCTGCCAATTTTTAGGCATGATTAATTAAATTCGTTTATTTCGATATTTCACCAAACACTAATATAAGCTTTTGCTAA
The DNA here is from genome assembly GCA_027078075.1 of Gammaproteobacteria bacterium. GTDB lineage: Bacteria > Pseudomonadota > Gammaproteobacteria > AKS1 > AKS1 > Sulfuriflexus. The sequence continues at coordinate 22,719 of JALTKP010000320.1, forward strand.
CGAAATATCCAAAAATGGCTTGACTATATACCAGAATCAGTGTGCTCCGGTCAACTCTATTGGCTTATAATAAACCCTTTAATGACTGTATTAATTCCATTAAATACAGTAAATTACGTTCTTTATACATGACCGAACCTGAACCTAACATGAACGACTTTTCAAGCACCTACTATCTTACAAGCGCCAAGCTATTTAGCCAATGTCCACCTGATCAAGGCAGTGAAGTGGCGTTTGCAGGGCGCTCTAATGCAGGCAAATCTAGCGCTCTCAATGTAATTACCGGCATTAACGGGCTTGCCCGTACCAGTAAAACGCCCGGTCGCACTCAAATGATGAACTTCTTTGCACTCGATGACGAACATCGACTGGTCGATTTACCGGGCTATGGCTACGCTAAAGTACCTAAAAAGGTAAAAATTGAATGGCAAAAAGAGCTTGGCAAGTATCTGGAAAAACGTGCTGCGCTACGTGGTCTTATCCTTCTGATGGATATCAGACACCCATTAAAGGAATATGATTGTGAAATGCTAGATTGGGCAAATCGTGTTGAGTTACCAGTGCATGTGCTACTAACCAAGTCTGACAAGCTGTCAAAAGGACCTGCTAGCGCGAGCCTACAAAAGGTTCTCAATGCTATTCATGAATCTTACCCACTTTGTTCTGCACAGCTGTTTTCATCACTAAAGAAACAAGGACTTGAACAAGCAAGACAAGTATTGACCGACTGGCTAACGGTTGGTGAAAACGACTAATTTAGGAAAATAAGCAAAAAAAACCTCAACCGTAGGGGACGATTGAGGTTATGCGGCTCGGTTATTAGGGGGTAACCGAACCTCAGTTTTCTGCTCAGGGAGAAAGGAGCAGAAAAACACCCGATATAACAAAGAGAGGGTCTGCAAAGTTCGACTAGCAACTAATACAAAAGTTCAATATTTCTAATAATTATTTACTAATGAGCTTGTTCCCAATTCACACCCTTACCAACAGAGACTTCTAGCGGCACATTAAGTTCAGCAGCAGTCACCATCGCATCAGTGATACCTGTTATGGCTTTTTCTAAAGCTTCGTTGGCAATCTCAAAAACCAATTCATCATGAACCTGCATTATCATCCGAATTTGTGTTTTATCGTCACCAATCCATTTTGCGCACGCGAGCATCGCCCGTTTAATGATATCCGCTGCTGTTCCTTGCATAGGCGCATTAATAGCGGTTCTTTCCGCATATTGACGGCGTTGCATATTAGATGCCTTGATATCAGGAACATATAATCGCCGACCAAATACCGTTTCTACATAACCGACTTCACGTGCGCGTTCACGCATGGTTTCCATGAATTTTTTAACGCCAGGGTAACGTTCAAAATAAAGATCAATATATTGCTGGGCTTCGGTTCGCGTTACATCAATTTGTTTGGCTAAACCAAATGCCGACATACCATAAATCAAACCAAAATTAATTGCCTTAGCACGACGTCTTTGTTCAGTCGTGACAGCATCCCGTTCAACACCAAAAACTTCAGCAGCAGTAGCCTGATGAATATCGACACCATCTGCAAAAGCAGTGAGCAAACTTGGATCTCCTGACAAATGCGCCATGATGCGTAATTCAATTTGAGAGTAATCCGCTGCAACAATCGTAAAACCAGGCGAGGCTATAAATGCTTGCCGAATACGACGGCCTTCTTCGCTACGAATCGGAATATTTTGTAAATTAGGATCGCTTGATGACAACCGACCTGTTGCAGCAACGGCCTGATGATAGGAGGTATGCACACGACCGGTTTTTTCATTAATCATCAAGGGTAATTTATCAGTGTAGGTTGATTTTAGTTTACTCAAACTACGGTGTTCTAAAATCAGTTTTGGTAATGCATAGTCATCAGCGAGTTCCTGCAATACCGCTTCCGCTGTAGAAGGCTGCCCCTTCGGGGTTTTTTTAATAATGGGTAGTTCCATTTTTTCAAACAAAATAACTTGTATTTGCTTTGGTGAACTTAAATTAAATTCTTCATCTGCAACTTGCCAGGCTTCTGCTTGTATTTCATCAATACGCTTTGCGAGTAATTCACTTTGCTTTGCTAACATCTCGGCATCAACCAACACACCTTGCCTTTCAATATCAGCGATGACTGTTAACAGCGGCATCTCCATATCTTTATAAACAGACTCTAGCTGTTTTTCTGTTTTTAGCTTTGGCCATAGTGTTTGATGTAGTTGTAATGTTATATCCGCATCTTCTGCGGCATAAGGCCCTGCAATATCCAATGCTATTTGGTTAAAACGTAATTGTGCTTTGCCTTTGCCAGCGACATCTTCAAACTTGATGGTTTTCCGTGATAAATACTTTAGTGATAATGAATCCATATCATGGCGAGTGGCAGTGCTATCTAAGACATAGGATTGAAGCATTGTGTCGTGTTCTATACCGCATAAATTAATATTATAATTCGCCAGAACATTACGATCATATTTTAAATTCTGACCTACTTTTAATTTTGCTGAATTTTCTAATAATGGTTTTAATTGTTCTAACACCCATTCACGTGATAATTGTTCTGGCACATTTTCATAGTCATGTGCAACAGGCACATAAGCGGCTTTACCAGCTTCGACACTAAAAGAGACACCAACAATTTCTGCCTGCATATAATCCAAGCTGGTTGTCTCTGTATCAAACGCAAATAATTCACTTTCCGTTAAAATTTCTAACCAATCAGTAAACTCTTTTTTATCTAAGACGATGGCATAATTCGTTTCTATCTTTTCAGGCGTGTCTTCTATTTCAGTTTCTGGCGCGCCTTCAATTTGTTCTGCTAACCATGTTTTAAATTCATATTGTGCAAATAAATCACGTAACTGTTCTCTATCTGGCTCGGTACGTTTTAAACTTTCAGGCGTTTCATCTAATTCAACATCACATTTAATCGTGACTAATTCTTTTGATAGCGGTAATTGTCCTAAACTATTGCGGAGGCTTTCACCAATTTTACCTTTTACCTGATCAGCATTCGCTATGATGGTTTCAAGATCACCATGTTCAGCTAACCATTTAACGGCTGTCTTTGGTCCACACTTTGGTACACCGGGAACATTATCTACTTTGTCACCGACTAGTGCTAAATAATCAATAATTTGATCAGGTCGCACTCCAAACTTTTCTTCTACGCCAGCAGGGTCTGAAACTACATTTGTCATGGTATTAATTAATGTCACAGAGTCATTAACTAATTGCGCCATATCCTTATCACCTGTCGACACTAGGCTTTTCATACCCACGTCTGTTGCCTGTACACATAATGTACCAATGACATCATCCGCCTCCACACCATCAACAATCATCAATGGCAGACCCATTGCTTTTACTATTTCGTGAATTGGCTCAACCTGACTTCGCAGCTCGTCTGGCATCGGCGCGCGATTTGCTTTGTATTCGCTATACATATCATCACGAAATGTCTTACCTTTGGCATCGAAAATAACCGCAATATGTTCAGGATCATATTGGCGTAATAAACTACGCAACATGTTCACAACACCGTAAATAGCGCCTGTCGGTTCATTACGTGAATTGGTTAAGTTGGGCATGCCGTGAAAAGCACGATATAAATATGATGACCCATCCACTAAAACCAGTGGTTTTTCAGATTTTTTAGACATAGATTTGTAAGTATCAGTAATGAAAATGATTAGCTATTATTAGTAGTAAGACATGATGTCCTTGTGCCGTCATTATGCGTGTTTTCAGAGCTTGATAACAGGAAATTGATTATGGATAAAACTCCACCTTTATTGCCAGGGTATAAACCCTTTAATGATGCCCAACTTACCCGTGAGTCATGGAAGATTTTCCAAATTATGGCGGAGTTTGTAGATGGCTTCGAACGGCTCGCACAAATAAAACCATCCGTGAGCATTTTTGGCTCGGCACGAACAGATCCTGAACACCCTTCTTATTTTCTCGCAGAAGAAATCGCAAAACTACTTTCTGATTCTGGGTTCTCTGTTGTCAGTGGCGGTGGTCCCGGCATTATGGAGGCCGCAAATAAAGGCGCTTTTGCTGGAAAGTCACCCAGTATTGGGCTAAACATCGACTTACCTCATGAGCAACATGACAATCCTTATCAAGATATCCCCTTACATTTCAGGCACTTCTTTTCCCGTAAAGTCATGTTTGTTAAATATGCCTCTGCCTACGTGGTGCTGCCGGGTGGATTCGGCACCTTAGATGAGCTCGCTGAAATTCTAACTCTCATACAAACAGGTAAGAGTCGTCGTATTCCAGTGATTTTAGTCGATAGTGAATTCTGGTCTGGCTTAATCGATTGGTTTGGCAATACACTGGTAAAAGCCGGTACAATAGACAAAGAGGACTTGGATCTTTTCAAGATACTGGACAAACCTCAGGATGTCGTAGATGCTATATTTAAACATTATGATGCGCGTGGCTTCGAGCCTTCTGCTGAAGAACAGGAAATCCTGTTAGAGCTATAAGCTTATGAAATATATAAATAAAGGATTCATCATGGAACACCGTCGGCTACTATTGGCAATATTATTATTACCTCTAAGCTTGTCTGCTCAAGCTGGCGACAAGGAAGACTTGCTTGTTCCACCACCGCCACCAAAACTAAAAAGTGGTGAAGTGATTGAACCAGAAGTTAATATTATTAAACGTAAAGATGCGACTGAAGAACAGTACAGTGTAAATGGTCGGGTTTACGCGGTAAAAATCACACCAACAAGTGGTCCAGCCTACTATTTAATCGATAATGACGGTGACGGCGTCTTTGAAACACTAGATGATGATTTCCAGCGTGACCTGAGCGTTCCTCAATGGGTTTTATTCAGCTGGTAATATAAGTTTTATCTCATGTCTGTTTACACTACCATCGAGCAAAATGAGCTTGACGCTTTTTTGCTTAATTACAGCATTGGCGATCTAATTGACTATACCGGTATCAGCGACGGTATCGAGAATACCAATTACTTTGTTAATACTACCCAGGGTCAATACGTTTTAACGATCTTTGAAGAACTGTCTGCCAAAGAATTACCTTATTTTCTCGACTTGATGGCTTTTCTTGCTGAACATGAAGTCCCCAGTGCCCACCCGATAGAAGACAATAATGGTGACTTTCTACGTACACTAAAAAATAAGCCTGCCGCACTCGTCGTTCGCCTAAAAGGCAAAGGCATAAAAGATGTCAATTCTGAACAGTGTAAGGCACTCGGCGCTAACCTAGGAAAATTACACTCTGTAAGTGATCAATTCACCGAACACCGAGACAACCCTCGTGGTCCTCATTGGTGGCACGATATGTCCGAGAAGTTAGATAACCACCTTTCTTCTGAAGAACGCGAGTTACTTGACGCTGAAATGTCATTCCAAATGCAACACCGTCGCGACAAATTACCAATGGGCGTTATTCACGCCGATTTATTCAGAGATAATGCCTTATTTGAGGACAATACATTAACCGGCATTATTGATTTTTATTATGCCTGTAATGATGTTCAGCTTTACGATCTTGCTATTACGGTTAATGATTGGTGTTCTAGTACAGATGGCTCGCTTGATAGCACTCGTGTTTCTGCCATGCTTGGAACCTACAAGCAAAAAAGACCACTATTAGATGAAGAAATTCAAGCATGGCCGATGATGTTACGTGCAGCGGCTTTACGTTTTTGGCTATCCCGTCTACATGACAAACACTTCCCTAAAGAAGGTGAAATGACGCATATAAAAGATCCCGATGTATTTAAAGATATTTTAATAGATCGCATCAACAATGCTGATAAATATCTAAAGCTCATTTCTTAAAAATTTTAATTAATTTTTTGCCTATCTAGCAAGCCTTGAAAGTTATCTAACGACATTAAATGTGCATAAATAAAATACATGTAATTTTTAGACATTAATTCTTTCAATACTTTTGCGGTTAATTTATTTAACTTCTTTTCGTTAATACGATACATGTTAATCATATGGTATTCCTCACCCGATACATGTTTCGCTCTTGCTTCAAAAACTTCAAATAAATCATGCTCAGCAAGTTTACTAGTAAATGCCATCGTTGCTATACGTGAAGATTCGTACTCTTGCATGAATAACTGAAATTGTTGCCATGCTTCTGTTGATTCTCCATTTTCATCAAAAAATGATTTTTCATCTTCATTTAATGCTGATTCATCAACACAGACAAGTTGTTGTGTAGTTGAATCTTCTTCCGTATTTATTTCTACAACACAAAATGGATAGCGACGTACGTAAGCAGGAATATAAACACCTTGCTCCCAATTCCCTTTATCATCAATAAAACGATTTTCACCAGCACTTAAACCAGTGGCGAGCATTGGTACATATTCAGTAGCATCTTCATTTGCGCTAAAAACAATAGGGTAATGTTTAGCTGCCTGCACAAACTCTGTAACCGTAACAAATACGGCATTCAGATCTTTAGCAAAGGCAAATCGTTGTTCTTCTATAATCCCCATACTGGAATGGGTTTCTTTGTTAAATGGGACAACAGTTCCGTAGCCTGGAGGAGAAATTAAATCCATATTGTTTTTCTCTGTAAGTTTAATTATTTACAAGTACTGCCTTCAATAAAATCATTACTATTATCTGCAGTGGGATCAGGCAGACTATCAATAATAAATATTGCTGGTGCAGACGGCAACAAGCGTGGCTTTGATTTATTGCCCGCAATATAACCAAATTGACCGACATTATATAACTGTGAACCAGCAGTATTAGTTAAAACAATGGCGCCCTTGTTAACACCTGTGTATAAACCATTGTTAGGTGCTGGTGCACCATAATCTTCAAGGTCTGTACAATCACCATTACAAAAACGAACTGTGAAATCAGTGCCACGGACACCCATCGTTGCAGAAGGTGTTTTCATTTTATAATTATCACGATTTCGTTTTGCAATAGCACCTGTCACTGCCCGTAAACCACCTTTAACTAAATTTGTAACTGATTTACCAACGCCATCTTTAGGGTATTTATATTTTTCTACAATCAATTTTGTAACTGGACGTAATAACATAACGCCGCCATCGGTATATTTTAATTTAACAAATGATTTTCTCTGTGTCTCAATCGTATCACCTTCGTAAAAAGGTCCACCACGTTTTAATTTACGCGCTTTACCATCAGAAGATAATGCCACAGCTTTACCCGTTACTAAAACTATCTTCCCCGCCGCAGGGATTTTAGCAACAACTTGCCAACTTGAAATGGCTGTTACAATAAGTAATGTTAAAAACAGTGCTCTTTTTGTCATAGAATTTATTTCAGCCATACTAACAATCTCTTTTAAGATTAATTATGAACATTGTTTTTCAGAGCCATCATTAGCACCTTGCTCTTCCAGCTCTAAATCATCCTTATTCTTCTCGCCCTCACCAGCAGCATCAAAACCCTCATTCAACTCAATAGTTGAAACACGCGCACCGAACTCAAATCCAAATACACCTAGTTGATCTGCTGTTACTGTTGTAACAATGGGTCTTACTACAAAGAAACCACCGACTTCATCAGCACTACCTAAAAATCCTGTACCAATAACATTATTAATCCCAGTTATCGACCCGCCACTTAAAAACAACAAATTCTTAGTTCCAGCATTAATATTGCCAATTGCTATGTCGCCATTAAACCCTTGCTCACCCAGAGCAATTGTTGTGCCTGTAAACGGTGCAAAATGTTTTTCAAATGTGTAATTAAAATCAGCCGTACCTGCTACCGTTTGTTTGAAACTCAAAGAAGAAAAACTTGTATTACCGAGCATATCGGTTTGACTAATTGTAAATGGTGTTAACTGCACAAGTAAATTTGCCGCATTACTAGTGCCGGTGAATGAAATATCATCTGCTTTAATTAATAGATATTGATTACTCTGACTCAAATTATTTATATTCAGTGTTACCGCATCTGTCGCAATAAAACTTGCATTCGGATCATTGGTACCACCGGCATTAATTAAATTCCCCACTGATGCAATTGAGGATGTTAATAAGGTATC
>JALTKP010000321.1 GCA_027078075.1 Gammaproteobacteria bacterium
GAAGTAAATGGAATTTTTTACCTTTCCGTCCAGGTCTGGTTGGAGGGCATTGCATTGGTGTTGACCCGTATTACTTGACACATAAGGCTATTGAAGTTGGGTACCGTCCTGAAATGATTTTGGCTGGCCGACGGTTAAATGACAACATGGGATGTTATGTAGTAGAGAAAGTTTCAGAACTAATGATTAAGAAGGGTATTGATGTTGTTAATGCGAATGTTCTAGTTATGGGCTTAACGTTTAAAGAAAATTGCCCTGACATTCGTAACACACGTGTTGTTGATATTATAAAAGAGTTTAAAAATCGTAAATGCAACGTCGATGTTTATGACCCGTGGATTGATAAGAGCGAAACTAAACATGAGTATGAAATTACACCAATGGATATTCCAGAAAAAGGAAAATACGATGCTATTGTGCTTGCGGTAGCTCATGATGAGTTTAAGGCGATAGGTGAAAAGAAACTAAGGGAATTAGGCAGAGAAAACCATATTTTATATGATATAAAATATATTTTAGATGCAAATGAAGTGGATGGAAGATTGTAATGACAAGGTATGAAGAGCTTCAAGAACATTTAAGATCGAATCAATATACTTGGCTTGTTACTGGTGTAGCCGGGTTTGTCGGTTCTAATTTATTAGAAAATCTACTCGTTCTTAATCAAAAAGTTATAGGGTTAGATAATTTTGAAACTGGTTTTCAGCATAATATTGATCAAGCACTAGAGGATGCACGAGAAAAATTGGAAGTTGATGGTAAAGAGCTTTTAGCTTCTAGTTTTCAATTGATAAATGGTGACATTAGAGTGTTGGAGGATTGTCAGCAAGCTTGTAAAGGCGTTGATTATGTATTGCATGAAGCAGCGCTAGGTTCTGTCCCCAGGTCTATTGAAAATCCAATTCATACAAACAAGGCAAATATAGATGGTTTTTTAAATATGTTGGTTTCAGCTAAGGATGCAGAGGTTAAACGTTTCGTTTATGCCGCATCAAGTTCAACATATGGTGACCACCCTGGTTTGCCTAAAGTCGAGGATAGGATAGGCAAGCCACTTAGCCCTTATTCAGTAACTAAAGTGGTGAATGAACTATATGCGGATGTGTTCGCAAAAACCTATGGGTTTAAAACTATAGGGCTCCGTTACTTTAATATTTTTGGGAAAAGACAGAATCCAAATGGAGCTTATGCTGCTGTCATCCCTAAATGGGTGTCGAGCATTATAAATAATGAAGATGTATTTATTAATGGCGATGGCGAGACTAGTCGTGATTTTTGTTATATCGATAATACAATACAGATGAATTTTCTTGCTGCTCTAGTTGAAAATGATGATGCAACTAATCAGGTTTACAATGTTGCACTTGGTGACCGAACAAGTCTAAATACGCTTTATCAGATGGTAGAAGAAAGATTAATTCAACGTATTGATGGTTTAACTAAAAAACCACCAATATATAGAGATTTTCGTGCCGGAGATGTTATGCATTCTTTAGCGGACATATCTAAAGCCAAAACACTTCTTGGTTATCAACCAACACATAAAATTTCAGAGGGGCTTGATGAAGCAATGGATTGGTATGTAGCTAGTTTAACTAACAAAGTGATTTCTAGTTAAATTGGCTTACGCAGAGGCATTAGAAATAGGATGTTCGCACACGAAAAGCTAACTCAGCAATGATAAGATAACTAAAATGCAAGCAACAATGTTACAACGCACAGCAACAATAGTACTCCATGACGTGTTTATGGCGACTGTTGCGTGGACGTTAGCATTCCTTCTGAGGTTTGAATTCGACTTGGGAATGCTTGAAAACACTGCATATTGGCAAGTGCTTTTTATCACACTTCCAATTCATTTAGTTATCTCATACGGTTTTGGACTGTATAGGGGTTTATGGCGTTTTGCGAGTATTCCTGATTTATGGAATATTATTCGTGTTGCTGCGATTAGTTCTATTTTATTGGTAACCGTCTTGTTTTTAATAAACCGTGTAGAAGGCGTTCCCCGATCATCACTTGCCGTTTACCCCTTGTTGCTAATATTTTTACTTGGTTCGCCTCGGTTGTTATACCGTATCTGGCGTGATGGACAAATACGCAATGATAGTCAGGTGGGCAGTAAACGCGTCGTTATTCTGGGCGCGGGTCAGGCAGGGGAATTAGTCGCACGTGAAATGCTCCGTGGCAACGAATATGTTCCTGTCGCTTTTTTGGATGATGAACCTCGTTTACGTGGCTCAAAACTTCATGGTTTATCTGTCATT
>JALTKP010000322.1 GCA_027078075.1 Gammaproteobacteria bacterium
ATGTAGCGACTTACGATTTACAACCAGAAATGTGTGCGCCGGAATTAACAGATAAATTAGTTGCGGCAATTGAAAGTGGTAAATACGATGCGATTATTTGTAACTATGCAAATCCAGATATGGTTGGACACACAGGTAAGTTAGAACCAACTATTAAGGCAATTGAAGTACTTGATGCTTGTATTGAAAGAATCTGTGTTGCTTTAGATAAAACTGGTAGTGAAATGCTAATGACAGCTGATCATGGCAATGCTGAAATGATGGTTAACCCAGAAACCGGTCAGCCGCATACTGCACATACAATGAATCCAGTGCCTTTAATTTATTATAGTAAACGACCTGCTAAATTTATTGTTGATAGTGGTACATTATCTGATATTGCACCGACCATGCTTTATCTTATGGGCCTACAACCACCGTATGAAATGAACGGTAAACAACTTATTGAAATAGATGTGGAACAAGACGACGCGTGAGAAGCTTAGCCCATAGCTTGAATGTTCGAGTTGTGACTGGTTTTACAAGTGTTGTTATTTCTTTATTACTGGGTTTATTCGTTTTTATGCAGCCGCTTCTGGTTCAGGCTGATACGTCACTACAACAAAAAAAGCTCAGTGAATTACGTCTACAAATTGAAAAAATTCAGGCTAAGCTGAATAAGCAAAAAGATCAGCATAGCCGTCTTCGTAGAAAATTAAAAAAATCAGAAAAGAAAATTGGTAGAGTAAATCGTCAATTAAAAACCATCACGAAAAAATTGCGTAAGCAGCAAAAGCAATTATCTAAATTAAGTACGCAAAAGAAAAGTTTAAAACTTTCACTGAATAAACAGCGTGATGCTTTAGCCGGACAAATACGTACCTCTTATGCCATCGGTCGACAAGAATATTTAAAATTATTACTTAACCAACAAGATCCAGCTTTAATGGGACGCACATTAATTTTATATGACTACTTAAATCGAGCCAGGACAGAAAAAATAACTGAAATAGCGACAAAAGTCACTGAGCTTAAATTAGTTGAAGAAAAGATAAATTTACAAACCGCAAAACTAAATTCCACCCGACAAAAACGCTTAAAGCAAAAACAAGCATTAGAACTAAATCGCCAAAAAAGATCTGTTGTATTAGACGCTCTCAATAAAAAAATTAGCACACGTAAGCAAAAATTAGCGCAGGCTAAAACAGATGCAAAACAACTAGAAGATTTAATGCAAGGTTTACGACGTGCGTTAGCGGATGTACCTAGCGATGCAGGCGTAAGAAAGTCATTTCGAAGCCAAAAGGGACGTTTTAGAATGCCTGTGCGTGGTCGTATTAGCTCACGCTATGGAAGTCGGCGTGGCAGTACTGGTTTGCGTTGGCAAGGTGTCGTGATTCGTGCCAAGCAAGGAGCTAGGGTAAGCAGCATTTCACATGGGCGGGTGGCCTTTGCTGATTGGTTACGAGGTTTCGGTTTATTGGTTATTGTTGATCATGGGCAAGGCTATATGAGCCTTTATGGACATAACGATAGCCTTTATGTAGAAACAGGTGATTGGATTGAGGCAGGCGAAGAAATAGCATCGGTGGGTCGTAGTGGTGGTAGAAAAAGACCAGCGCTTTATTTTGAAATACGCCACAATGGTAAGCCAACCAACCCATTGCGATGGGTTAAACGGAACTGATAGGTAGTTTGTGGGTTCCAAGAAAAATAAACTGGTAATAACTTGTATATCAGGTGATTATCGAAAATACTTAAACTTTAAGATCTGCATGGAGCAGTAGATGAACACAATGACCCGTAACATATTGATTTTATTCGTTGGACTAGTCCTTGGCGTTACTATTTCGTTAGGTAGAATTGGTCTGGCAGAGCGTGCTGATGCCGAGTTAGCGCCATTACCATTGGCGGATTTGCGGGTTTTTACCGAAGTTTTTGAAAAAATTAAGAACGATTATGTCGAAACACGTACGGATAAAGACCTTATTGAGTATGCAATTGGCGGAATGCTTTCAAGTTTAGACCCACATTCAGCCTTTCTTAATGAGGAAGCCTTTACTGAATTACAAGTTGGCACATCAGGTCAATTTGGTGGCCTAGGCATCGAAATCAGTATGGAAGATGGTTTTGTCAAAGTCGTCACGCCGATTGATGACACTCCTGCACAGCGTGCTGGCATGAAAGCCGGTGATTTGATTATTCGTCTAGATGATAAAACAGTAAAAGGATTGACCTTAAGTGAAGCAGTTAAGGTCATGCGTGGTGAACCGGGATCGGATATCGTTTTAACTATTGTCCGTGAAGGCGCGGATAAGCCACTTAAGATTACTATCACTCGTGCCATTATTAAGGTAACCAGTGTTAAATCACGTAGCCTTGATAAAGGCTATGGTTATGTACGAATCACTCAGTTCCAGAGCCGTACAGGTGACAATCTCGCTGAGGCAATCAGTAAATTGAAAGATGAGAACGATGGCTTAAAAGGTCTGGTACTAGATTTACGTAATAATCCTGGTGGCGTGTTAAATGCCGCCGTTTCTGTATCAGATGCCTTTATTGATAAAGGTTTGATTGTATACACCGAAGGCCGTACTAGTGATTCTGATAATAAGTTTCATGCAACATCTGGTGACTTGATTAAAGGTGCACCGCTGATTGTACTTGTTAATGGTGGTTCAGCATCTGCATCAGAAATTGTGGCCGGTGCCTTACAAGACCATCAGCGTGCGGTTATTTTAGGAACGCAAAGTTTTGGTAAAGGCTCAGTACAAACAATTTTACCAATGAATAATGGTACAGCGATTAAGATTACAACCGCGCGTTACTACACTCCGAATGGCCGCTCAATTCAGGCTGAAGGTATTGTGCCGGATATTAAAGTTGAACCATTGAAAATTGCACATACCGAGAAACAGCTTGAACGAATTAAAGAGGCTGACTTATCCGGTCATTTAAGTAATGGTAATGGTAGAAAAGAAAAGAAAAAATCTAAGTCTAAGGATAAAAAAGAAATTCCTTTATCAGAAAAAGATTTTCAACTTTATGAAGCGCTTAACTTACTTAAAGGTATGAATTTATTACATGCCCGCATGTCGCAGCGATAACACTCAGTGTCTAGCGCCAGAATAATTCTTTTTGGTTTTTTGTTATTCTGGCAGCTAGCTGCGCAGGCACAGCGTCCTGTGATTGCAATTATTATTGATGATCTGGGTAACCGCAGCAGTGATATACAAGCAATTCAGTTACCTGGCGCAGTCGCTGTCGCATTTCTACCGCATACACCACATACACCTCGCCTAGCAAGGGTCGCCCATGCGAACAATAAAGAAGTAATGCTACACGCACCGATGCAATCGATGCATGGAGATAAGAAATTGGGTCCGGGTAGTCTAACGCTAGACATGACCGAGTCAGAGTTTGTTAAAACGCTTCAAGAAGATCTTGCTTCCATTCCACATGTGCAAGGTGTCAATAATCATATGGGTAGTTTGTTGACACGTCACCCTGGACACATGCTTTGGTTGATGCAGGAAATAAATCGTCACGGCGATTTATTTTTTGTTGATAGCCGTACTACAAAACACAGTGTTGCAAGAATGGTCGCGAATGAAAATCAGGTACCAAGTTTAACTCGAGATGTATTTCTTGATGCAGAAGACAGTGCCGCTTTTGTTGAAAAGCAGTTTGATAGGCTACTTAAAATTGCTCGAATACATGGCTATGCTTTAGCAATAGGTCACCCTTATCCAGCCACGATGAAAATATTAAAGAAACGACTTCAGCAACTGGAGTCAGAGCAGGTTGATTTAGTTCCGGTTTCTACATTGCTTAAATACCGTCAAGGAAAAGCAACATGGCAAGTGTCCTTGTCCCGCTAGCACAGGGCTGTGAAGAGCTCGAAGCTATTACCATTATTGATTTGTTACGTCGAGCCGGTATTGAGGTGACGAGCGCAGGTTTAGATAAAAACTCTGTTACCGCAAGCCGAGGTGTTGTATTAGTCCCAGATACTAATTTAGAAACAGCCTTACAAAAACAATACGATATGATTGTATTACCCGGCGGCCTACCGGGTGCAGATCATCTTGATAATAATTCATATCTTCGTGAACGATTAACTCAAATGGCCAATGAAGGAAAATATGTGGCAGCTATTTGCGCAGCACCTAAAGTATTAGCAAGTACGGGTATTTTAGAAAATAAAAAAGCTACCTGTTACCCAGGTGTATTAGATGCTCTCGGTTTTACTGCAGAGACTAGCGCAGTTATTGAAGATGGCAATATCATTACTTCACGTGGTCCTGGTACGGCAATGGACTTCGCTTTAACTCTAATAGAAAAATTAGTTGGTAAAGAAAAACGTGATGAGGTTGAAAAAGGCTTAGTAAGATAAATTAGTCTTTATTAGTTGGCCAAGCACTAAGTAAAAGAAGTGCACCTAAGCCACCAAGAACCCAACCGACTAAGGGTAAATTTTCGATCAGTGTTGTTGATTGATTACCAAAGGTTATAAATATAGAAGCGGTAATAAGCAATGCTGCACCTGTTACTGTGGTATAGCTGCGGCGACTGTTGCGTTGTAGATCCTGACTTAGTTTTACTAATTCATCAGACTTCCATTTAATTTCCAGCGTACCATGTTGTGCTTTATCAAGTACTTCATGCATAAGTAATGGCAGTTCAGGTAGCTTTTCTGCCATCAGTGGTGCATTTTTCTTGAGTGATTTAAGCAGTCCACGAACACCGAGGTGTTCATTCATCCAGCGTTCAAGGAAAGGTTTAGCTGTTTGCCATAGATCAAGATCAGGGTAGATTTGTCGACCTAGGCCCTCAATATTTAATAAGGTTTTTTGTAGAAGTACTAGCTGCGGTTGAATTGGCATGTCAAAACGACGAGCGGTTTGGAACAGGCGTAGCAACAAGTTACCAAACGAAATATCTTTGAGTGGACGTTCAAAAATAGGTTCACAGACACTGCGAATTGCCGATTCAAAATCTTCTATGCGAGTTGTTTTAGGTACCCAGCCGGATTCCACATGTAGTTCAGCAACACGGTGATAATCACGGTTAAAGAAAGCGAGGAAATTCTCAGCTAAATAACGTTGGTCATCATGGCTGAGTGTACCCATGATACCAAAGTCGATAGCAATATATTGGCCGCTGTCAGCAACAAAAACATTACCAGGGTGCATGTCCGCATGGAAGAAATTGTGTTTAAAGACTTGGGTGAAAAATATCTCGACACCGCGTTCAGATAATTTTTTTAAATCGATACCATGTTTCTTAAGACTGTTGATATCACTAACAGGATGGCCATGAATGCGTTCCATCACCATGACATTTTTACGTGTCAGAGACCAATAAATATCAGGAACGTAGAGATCGCCTGATTCTTTGAAGTTGCGTTTTAGTTGTGATGCATTAGCAGCTTCACGCATGAGATCGAGTTCATCAAGAATAGTGTGTTTATAATCATCGACTACTTCAACAGGACGTAAGCGTTTACCATCTGCCCAAAACCGTTCTGCAAGTCGCGCCATATAATTAAGAATAATTAAATCACGACGAATAATTTTTTCAACATTGGGGCGCAGTACTTTAATAATGACATCATCGCCATTGGGTAATGTTGCAGCGTGAACTTGTGCGATAGAAGCAGAGGCTAAAGGCTGCTCACTAAATTGGGTAAAGAGGTTTTCAATTTTATCGCCGTAGGCTTTTTCAATAATCTCGCGAGCAAGTTTGTTAGCAAATGGTGGCACATTGTCTTGTAGTTTAGCGAGTTCGTCAGCAATATCATCGGGTAATAAATCGCGACGGGTAGACAGGATTTGACCAAATTTAACAAAAATAGGGCCAAGATCTTCTAAGGCTAAGCGAATACGCTCACCACGTGGTGCATTAACACGGCGTAACCAGTTCCAAGGTAATAACAGGTTAAGGTAGCGTATTGGTCTAAAAAGATGTGTCGCAAAAATAAATTCATCCAAACCATGTCGGGTTAGGACAAAGTTGATATAGATAAGACGTAAAATTTGCTGAATGCCTGACACGATATCTCGCTTATGCTTTGTTCATGTTTTCGTAACGATCAAGGCGCACCGAGAAACGTTCGATATCGGAGCGGAGTGTATCGACATCATTAAGAAAATTATTTAAATCCTCACGATCAGGTAATAACTTTGCTTCATGTAAAAGATATTCTGATAAATCTGCTTGTAAGGAAGACTGACTGTTATTTGCCCAGTTAAATAGACCACGTACACCGCGTCCAATTTGATGTGCCATAACATCACCAACGATGCTGGAAAGGTGTTCTTCCCAATCTATATCGGCAGCAGAAAGAATGTCTTGCAAGGCTTGTGCAGCTTCTAGATCTCCACTGATTTTCATTTGCCCGGCAAACAGTGCTTTGTCAGCATTTTTTTGTACCGCCATTTGCGCCAGTGCAATTGGCGTAGCGCTGATGGTGGCATCTGGTGTTTCATCAGCAAAGCTGCGAACACTGAGTCGGTCATTATCACGCAGAAAGTACAGGCTCATATTTAAACCGCGTAATTCGATTGCGACTAGTTTGTCGTCAAGTTGCGCTAACTTAGTATCAACACTGTCACCTAATTGTAGATAAGCATTAACGGCCTTATCAATGGCGACAATCAGCGGTACGGGAACATGCATTAGAGTTTGTAACCTTTATGCAATGCGACTACGCCACCGGTGAGATTGTAGTATTCACAACGCTCAAAACCCGCGCCTTCCATCATGCCTTTTAAAGTACCCTGGTCAGGGTGCATACGAATTGATTCAGCGAGGTAGCGATAGCTGTTACTGTCATTGGCAACTAATTTACCCATGAGAGGTAACAGCTTAAATGAGTAAATGTCGTAGATTTTGCTTAAGCCAGGTACAACTGGTTTTGAGAATTCCAGTACCAGTAATTTTCCACCGGGTTTAAGGACGCGGTACATAGCGCGTAGCGCTTTGTCTTTATCGGTAACATTACGCAGCCCAAAGCCAATGGTAATGCAGTCGAAGCTATTATCTGGGAAAGGTAGTGATTCTGCATTGGCCTGTACGTATTCAATATTGCCGACATAGCCACGATCAGTCAGATTTTCACGGCCTACACCGAGCATGCTGCCGTTAATGTCGCTGATAACGACGCTGCCGGTTGGGCCAACGCGATCTGCCATCAAGGCAGTTAAATCACCGGTACCACCGGCAATATCTAGCGTGTGCTGACCAGGGCGTAAGGCACTGACTTCTATAGTAAAACGCTTCCAGAGGCGGTGAACGCCGAATGACATCAAGTCATTCATCACATCATATTGTTTGGCAACAGAGTGGAATACACCAGCGACACGTTCTTGTTTAGATGCCGTGTCTACCTGTTCAAAGCCAAAATGTGTCTTTGATGATGATTCTTTATTTGTTTCCATGACCGTTATTCCCGACTCTGTGTGGGTTTATTATAGCCCAGTAGGCTCGCGACGTTTATGCCCTGCTGCTTCTAAACGTTCTAAATAATCTTTCCAGATCGCCTCTTTGTTAGCGCCTAGATTATAAAGTGTATCCCAAGCGAAGATGCCAGTGTCATGACCGTCGTCAAATCGGAGTAAAACAGCATAACTACCAACCGCTTCAATGCCTTCGATACCGACATTTTCTTTACCGACCTGTAACACACCTTCACCA
The DNA here is from genome assembly GCA_027078075.1 of Gammaproteobacteria bacterium. GTDB lineage: Bacteria > Pseudomonadota > Gammaproteobacteria > AKS1 > AKS1 > Sulfuriflexus. Next base: position 7,678 of record JALTKP010000322.1, read on the forward strand.
GGCCCATGGCCTTGTACTTCGGCAGAAGGTGAATTGACGCGAAGCAGCTCACAACTGATTTCAAATTTTTGACCGTCATCAAAGGTAAGCTCAAGCATACGAGCTGCTTTATTTAATTTAATTTCAGTAGGGATAGGGGTATTAGACATAATAAATTCCTTAAAGTATGTAACGACTCATGTCTTCATCTTCAGCGAGTGGGCCAAGATGTTCATCAACATAGTCAGCATCAATGGTGATGGATTCACCACTGCGCTCAGAAGCATCGTATGAAATGTTTTCAAGTAAACGTTCCATAACGGTGTGGAGACGACGTGCGCCAATATTTTCAGTTGTTTCATTTACTTGAAAGGCAACATCGGCAATTCGCGCAATGCCTTCTTCAGCAAAAGTAAGCGTTAGCGATTCAGTTTCAAGTAAGGCAGTGTATTGTTCGGTGAGTGATGCATCCGGTTCAGTAAGGATGCGTTTAAATTCATCGCTGCCGAGTGAATCAAGTTCAACACGAATCGGTAAGCGACCTTGTAATTCTGGAATCAAGTCTGATGGTTTTGATAAATGAAACGCACCGGAAGCAATGAAAAGAATGTGATCGGTTTTGATCATGCCCAACTTCGTTGAAACAGTACAGCCTTCAACTAACGGTAATAAATCACGTTGTACGCCTTCACGAGATACATCAGGACCACTAGATTCACCACGCTTAGTAATTTTGTCCATTTCATCAAGAAACACAATGCCATTTTGTTCTACATTTTCCATGGCAATGAGTTTTAAATTTTCTTCATCAACCAGTTTGGCAGCTTCATCATCAACGAGAAGTTTAAAGGCTTCTTTAACTGTTAGTTTGCGATTACGTTTTTTATCGTTGCCCATATTCTGGAACATGTTTTGCAGTTGCGAAGTCATTTCCTCCATGCCTGGTGGTGCCATAATCTCTACACCCATAGAGGAAGCGCTTAGCTCGATGTCGATTTCTTTATCATCGAGTTTGCCTTCACGTAACATTTTGCGAAACTTCTGGCGGGTATCATTTTCTTTTTCGTCGTCGTCAATACCGCGTGCAGATGGTAACAATGCATCGAGGACTTTATCTTCAGCAGCGTCTTCAGCGCGATGTTTTACTTTGGCTTTTTCTTGCTCGCGAATATTTTTAATAGCGATGTCAGCAAGATCACGAATGATAGATTCAACATCACGACCCACATAGCCAACTTCGGTGAACTTGGTTGCTTCAACTTTAATGAAGGGTGCATTAGCAAGCTTAGCTAGGCGGCGCGCAATTTCAGTTTTACCCACACCGGTAGGACCGATCATTAAAATATTTTTTGGGGTAATTTCATTGCGTAAGTCAGCGCGTACTTGCATGCGACGCCAGCGGTTACGTAAGGCAATTGCTACGGCAC
>JALTKP010000323.1 GCA_027078075.1 Gammaproteobacteria bacterium
ATCTGAAGACCCCCGATCACTGCAGCTTATGCCAGCATATTGCTGAAGGTCGGCCGCTGCAAAACCTTGAAATGCAGGCAGCTAATAAGCACTGGTATCAGTACACCTTAACACCGTTTGAAGGTACTGATGATTTAAAAGGCATGGTGCTTGTTGCTTATGACATTACATCGCGCAAGCAAGCAGAAGATGAACTGAAAGCGAGTGAAAAATATTTTAAACGCCTTGTTGAAACCTCACGTGCGGTACCCTGGGCACTTGATTTGGCGACATTTCAGTTTACCTATGTGGGTCCTCAAACTATTGAAATGATGGGCTATGAACCAGAGGAATGGTATGCCGATAATTTCTGGATTGACAAACTGCACGCTGAAGATCGTGATTGGGCTATGTCATATTGCCAAACGGAGATTGCAGAAGGGCGAGATCATGATTTTGAATACCGGTTACATAAAAAAGATGGTCGGGTAATCTGGGTACGTGATGTTGTGAATGTTATTTATGGTGACTCTGGACCAGAGCAATTACAGGGTTTTATGTTTGATATTACGCAGCGAAAAAACACCGAGTTGGCTTTGAATGCATTGGCACAAATTCACATCTCTGATGATATAGGTGACTTTTATAGTGCCTGTGTTGCAGAGCTTGCTAAAGCGTATGCGGCAAAATTTGCCTTTATTGGTTTATTTGCAGATGAAAAACAGGCATCAATTAAAACAGAAAAAGTATGGGCAGATAATAAGCTTGTTGATAATTTTAGTTACGAGCTTGCGGGAACACCTTGTGCCGATGTACTGAATCACGATATGGAATTTATTAACAGCGGTGCTGCTGAAAAATATCCAGAAGATAAGATGTTATCGGAGATGAAAATTGACAGTTATTTTGGTTCACCTTTAATTACGGCAGGAGGTAAAAAAATCGGTATTATTTCAGTCATGGATGTAGAGCCGATGCATGTTGATGAATGGACCAAATCTATTTTAGAACTTTTTGCACAGAGAATTTCAACCGAGATAGAACGCTACAATGCCAGTGAAAGTTTGAAACAGGCAAACAATGAGCTTCAGGAGCGAGTAGAACAGGGTATTGAGAGTGCCAATATTGCAAAAGAAGAAGCAATTTATGCGAACCAGGCAAAGTCGTCTTTTCTGGCTCGAATGAGCCATGAATTACGCACACCATTGAATGTCATCATGGGCTACTCACATATTGCTGAACGGCTGTCGGATAACGAGCAGGTTAATCAGCACCTGAAAGAAATTAATATCGCCTCGAATCATCTACTGGGTCTGGTTAAGGACGTTATGGATCTTTCCCGTATTGAAACGGGTGACATGCAAATTGATATTACTAAAGTTAATTTGAGAGAAGTGATTGAAGAATCAGAAAAGTTTCTTGATAGAGAAGCCAAACAAAACAAGGTGATGATGTCGTTGTTTGATTGTAAAGACGACATCTATGTTTTGGCAGACAGCCTGCGTTTAAAAGAAGTGATAATGAACCTGCTGTCAAATGCCATTAAATATAATGAAAAACGGGGCAAGGTCGATATTCACTGCCACTATTTAGCAAATAACATGATCCGTATCGAAGTAGTGGATACCGGTAAGGGGCTTGATGAAGAGCAGATGAAACATTTATTTGAACCATTCTCACGACTCGGTGCAGAATTTACCGATGTTGAAGGAACCGGTGTTGGTCTTGTTATTGCAAAAACCCTGATTGAACGAATGAACGGAAGTTTAACAGTATCCAGTACCCCTAAAAAAGGTAGTTGCTTTGCAATCACGCTACCTCTATATAGGTCCGGTGAAGATTAAGCGTGAAAGTTAGACGAAGTCTTTATGTGAATTACGCTAATCGTTCTGGTTTACTTTATATTGGCGATGTTTTGGCATAAGCTGTAATGCATCACTCAAGGTTAAAAAGAACGGGTATAACAACAATAAACCGAACTAAAGGTGAAGGGAAACAAGATATGAGTCGTATACTAATTGCCGATGACAATGAACATAACCGCTATATAGCAAGGTTCCTGCTGGAAGACGCAGGACATGAGATTGAACAAGCTGAAAATGGTAATGATGCGGTTAAATTTGCCCAGCAAGGTGGATATGACCTGGTACTAATGGATATTCAAATGCCGGGCATGGATGGTATTGAAGCGACCAAGTTACTTAAATCAGAAGGCTTTGCGATCCCGATAGTTGCTTTAACGGCAAAAGCGATGCGAGGTGACCG
>JALTKP010000324.1:0-1370 GCA_027078075.1 Gammaproteobacteria bacterium
CGTCGGAATAAGATAGCATTGTGTCTATCGCACCGACTTCCCGTTTCACTCCGTATATTGAAAAAATATTCAGGAGCACCTGATGCAGGTGGGGCGAGATTAGGGGGATCGCGCTATGCAGTCAAGCAAAGAATAAAATCTTGATCTTAAATCAAGAACTTAGAAGAGAATTATGATAATCAGGCAGCAGAGCCGGTTTTGACAAAGGCTTTTTCCGCAATCGCAGGGCGAGCATAATGATAACCCTGACCACAATTCACCCCGATATGGAGAACCGCTTCACGTAAGGTTTCATTTTCAATACTTTCGGCAATGCTAACGGCACCAAAGGAACATGCCAATGCATGAATGTGTTCAATAATAGTATGATCGGCATGACTATCGAGCATCTTGCTAACAAAATCACCATCAATTTTCAGATATTCAGGGCGGAATAGTCGCAGATAATTGTAGGTTGAGTAACCTTGCCCAAAATCATCTAATGCGAGCTTACAACCAGCATCACGTAGTGCCTGAATATCGTCGAGTAAACTGTCGGTGAGATTAATAGTTTCACGTTCAGTAATTTCGATGGTAACGGGGCGGCCGGCTTCACAGGCAGGTTGGACTAATTTTAATAATTCTTTACCAAAGTTATTATCATTAAAGGAAGTAAGACTGATATTCATAAATAGCTCAATACCTGCAGGCGCTAATTCAAGTGCCATGCCGATGACGCATAAATCAATTTCACGAACCAAACCAAGATCTTCTGCCACCATAATGAACTCAGATGCAGAGAGTAGCGCATCACCACGCTTCATGGTGGCAAGCACCTCATAAGCAATGGGGTCGCCGGTGTTTAAATCGGTAATCGGTTGGAAGGTTGGAATGATATCACCACCTTCAATGGCATTACGTAATTCAAAACCACGGCTAAAGACTTCCATAATCCCTTGACTGATGTCGATAGAAAGCACTTCAATATTGCCACGATGGCGACGTTTGGCCTGGTAGAGTGCCACGTCAGCCGCGCCAATCAGTTCCTGTATGGAATTGCCATGGAAAGGGGCAATAGACATGCCGATACTCGCCTGAAGTTGCAGATGCCCCACTGTGAGCCGAACCTTGGCGTCATGTAAGGCATCAAGTGCCTGTTGGCAAATCTCTTTTGCTTCATCAATCGATGTTTCAGGGAATAACAGTGCAAATTCATCGCCTGCGAGTCGAGCAACAATATCGCCTTGTCGAAGTAAGCTGCGTAAGATACCGGCGGTTGTCTTAAGGACTTGATCGCCAACCAGGTGTCCGTAGGTGTCATTAATGAATTTAAAGCCATCAATATCAACCAGGGCTAAACAGAGTGATTTACCTTCTTCCAGTTCCTGGGC
>JALTKP010000324.1:1380-2242 GCA_027078075.1 Gammaproteobacteria bacterium
TTCAATTTCTGCGCTATTAATATCCAGTTTGTGTAACTGATCCTTTTTGAAGAGTTCTCTGTTTTCCAATTCAGGTAAAAAATCAGAGAAATACTTACCAAAGGTATCGGTTGCATTGTAGCCCGTTAATTGTTGCCATGCCGGGTTGAGAAAAGAAATAATACCTTTGCTATCAAGCTCAAACATGGCTTCTCGCATATTATTAACGAGCGAACGTAGTTGCTGCTCATTAGTGAGTAATTTATCTTGAGTGCGTTGCAGATTATTAATTTGTTCTGACATGAGGCGAGCACTTTCAGTCAGTGCATTCCCTAATTCCTGAATTTCGTTGTAGCTTGTTTTAGGCGTCACGATATGTTGCTGCCAATCACCACGCCCTATATGTGAAGCAATTTTGACGAGACGTTTTAATGGTGTTGTGAACCCGGTAATGACCCGGTAGGTAATAGCCGAACTCACTAACAACAGACCAATCAGAATAAATAAATTATTAATCAGTATTCGAGTGAGTTGTTGGCTGATGGGTAAATTGGAGAGTTTTATCTCTAATGTGCCCTTACTAATATTGTTTTCATATAAAGAAGATTCGAGCACGATGTTGGCTTCATCTTCGGTGATAAAGAATTGAATAAATTTATTGGGTGGTGGTTCGTTTTGATCCAGTGAATAAATTAATGTGCCGGGTGGGTTACTCACAAAGACACCAGCAATGGCGGTATTTTCAATGAGGTTATCGAGGTATTTTTTTAAACCGGCAGCATCACGGGCACTGAGCATGCGGCGTACATTTGGCTCTGCCAGTGTCATGAGGTTTTTCGCTAAATTTCGTTGAGATTGAATTTCGGTGCGTGCCGCCTGGGTA
>JALTKP010000325.1 GCA_027078075.1 Gammaproteobacteria bacterium
TTTATTTGATCCAGAAAATGACCCCGATGATGTAATTATTGAATTCCAAAATTCTCGCGTTGCCGATCACTCAGCAATTGAAGCGATTGATTCGCTTGCTGAGCGTTATATCAAGCTTGGCAAGTCGTTACATCTGCGCCATTTGAGTGAAGAGTGTAAATTACTTTTGACTAAGGCAGGTGATTTAGTCGAAGTGAACGTGATGGAAGATCCTAAATACCACGTTGCAGATGACAATCTTGCCTAATGATTGACTTGCATCCTCAATTAGAAAAAGACACTGTTTTATTGGGGCAGTTTCTTTTAAGTAAATTATTATTGGTACGGGATGCGAATTATCCTTGGTTAATTTTAGTGCCTGCTCGGGAAGCTGTTAGCGAAATATTTCAGTTGGACGAGGCAGACCAACAGCAGTTGCAACGCGAATCGAGCTGTATTGCGCAACTATTATCAGAAGAATTTAAAGCGGATAAAATAAATATCGGTGCATTGGGTAATATAGTGCCGCAATTGCATATTCATCATATTGCACGCTATGAAAGTGATATCGCTTGGCCGGGGCCGGTTTGGGGGGCTCATCCTGCCAAGGATTATTCAGAAGCTGAATTGAGCGTCGTTATCAGGAAAGTAAAAGAGGCACTTACGCAGAGGTTTGATTTTTTACCTGAGCCTTAATGAGTTGTTTTTTCCTGTACTAATACCCAGGGTGCAACCACAACAGACCAAAACTCCATGTTTTGTTCATGCCAGCGTCTTGCATCATCATCTTGTGCTCGTGCGATTTCTTCTTGTTCAATCCATGCGGCTACCTGAGTTTGATCGTCTGCAGCGAAACATTCCGCAACAGTAATTAAATCCAGCCCACGACCGATGACCACGACGTTGCCTTTGGCAAAGTGACGAACCAGCTCGCTCCATTCAATTGTTCCTGTTTCAAGGTTGATTTTCTGGCGTAATTCTTCACTGTTTAATTCAATACGTTCGTCAGACATGGTTTTTCTCATTCATTTGCGTGAGATTATTATACGCCAGATAGCATTAATTTAGCTAAAAATGCATACTTGCAACAGAACATTGGAAGCAATTCAGGTAATATTGCCACTGGAATGATCTCAACAAAAAAGTGATGCCACATGGATTGGTTTGAAAATATACAACAGTTTTTAAGCGACTGGTTTGCCATCATGTTGACCCCAGTGGGCGCATGGCAACTAGGAGCAATACTGGTTGCTGTAATTGTTGGTTGGTTAGCACATAGACGCTGGATAACCTTTATTGTTGCTCAAATTGGGCTTGATGAGAAACGTGGCTTCAGACGTATGGCAATGCGCGGTTCAATCCGTGTTGTGTTTCCTTTGGTTGTCGCTATTTTGTTGCAAATTGCGGTTGGCATCTTATCGCAATTTAAGTTAATAACTCCCTTACTCGATTTACTGGTGCCGCTGTTACTGTCACTCGCAGCGATTCGCGTGATTGTATATGCACTGCGACGTGCTTTTGGTCCAAGCCCTGCATTACGTGCATGGGAAGGTATTATCAGTACTATTATTTGGGGTGCTGTTGCGCTGCACTTATTAGGTTGGTTACCGGATGTACTGGCATCAATGGATTCCTTGGGCGTTACGATGGGGAATAACCGAGTAACTTTATTATCTGTGTTGCAACTAGCACTCGCGATTGCTGTATTTATGGTTATCGCCAGCTGGATATCACGTTACATTGAACAACGAGCAAAACGTTCTGAGTATCTGAGCGTGAGTATGCAAGTTGGCTTAAGTAAAATTAGTAAAGTTTTACTCTATACCATAGCTATTTTAATCGCCTTAAACAGCGTAGGGATTGATTTAACTACCCTAACGGTATTCGGTGGCGCCTTAGGTGTTGGGCTTGGATTTGGCTTACAGCGTATTGCGAGTAATTTTATTAGTGGTTTTATTTTGTTGTTTGACCGCTCTATTAAGTTGGGAGATGTAATCACTATCGGCCAGCGCTTTGGTTGGGTTGTTGCAATGCATGCCCGTTACATTGTGGTACGTGATCGTGATGGGGTTGAGACGTTAATTCCCAATGAAAACCTGATTACCTCTGATGTAGTAAACTGGAGTTACAGTGATAAACATGTGCGGGTTAAGATTCCAGTGCAAATAAGTTATGCCGATGATCCAGAGCATGCAATGAAGTTAATGATAGAAGCTTGTGGTGTAACAAATCGGGTTTTAAGTAATCCAGAACCACAGTCACGCATGTTGGAATTTGGTGAGAGTGGTATTAATCTTGAGCTTCGTTTGTGGTTGGATGATCCTGAAAAGGGCGTTGGTAGTGTTAAATCTGATATCAATCTCGCTATCTGGAAAGCATTTAAAGAACATAAAATCACCATCCCTTTTCCGCAACGGGATGTACACTTGTTAAACGAGAGTTAGAATAATGCGCTATAAAGAAGGTCAGGATATTAATAATCTTGAGCCAGAGACACTTACAGATGGTGTTTCTGATATTACTGTCGCCTATACATTACTGCTGGGTTTTATTTTTGTTGCGATGGGGCGTTTTGGTAAACAAACTTGGTTAGTATTTTGGGGTGTGATGACGGTGCTTGCTGTTATTGCCTACATTGTTATTCGTTGGTTTGAGTTGTTGTAACGAGAAATATGCAATTAATAGATACTCATTGCCACCTTGATAACGATCGTTTTAGCCCAGATCGTATTGAGGTAATTGATAACTGTCATCAGCATGGCATAACAAAGATGGTTGTCCCTGCAACGGATTCCTCCGGCTGGTTACAGTTGTTGATGTTATGTGAAACGCAGAAAGGTTTATACCCCGCTCTTGGCTTGCATCCTATGTTTATTGCTCAACACAAAGATAAGGATATTAAAGCTTTACAAAAGTGGGTTGCTGAACATCGTCAGCAAGTAGTCGCCGTAGGTGAAATTGGACTCGATTACTACGATAAGCAATTAGATCGTAAACGCCAGCAGAAATTGTTTGAAGCACAATTAAAAATTGCGCAAGACAATGATTTACCCGTTATTTTACATGTGCGAAAGGCACATGATCGTGTGTTAAAAACATTAAAGCGCAACCCTGTTAAAGGTGGTATCGTGCATGCTTTTTCTGGCAGCGAACAACAGGCCGAAAGATACATTGAAATGGGTTTTAAATTGGGGTTTGGTGGCACAATGACATATGACAATTCGCGTCGTATTCATGCCTTGGCAGCTAACTTACCGCTTGAATCGATTGTATTGGAAACTGATGCACCTGATATGGTGGTTTCCTCTCATCACGGTGAACGCAATAGTCCTGAATACTTGGTTGAGATATTGGCGGCATTGGCAAAATTGCGTAAAGAATCAAAAAAAGACATTGCCAAACAAACAACTAAAAATGCCATTAACGTCTTATCGCTAAAATAAACCATGAGTGATTACGAGCAACGTTTTGGTGGTATCCAACGCCTTTATGGTGATAAACAACAAGCTTGTATTAAATCAATGCATGTTTGCGTGATTGGTTTAGGTGGTGTTGGTTCATGGGCAGTTGAAGCATTAGTTAGAACGGGTGTTGGAAAAATCACCTTGATTGATTATGACACGGTCGCTTTGAGTAACTTCAATCGACAACTTCCCGCAACACAGGATAATTTAGAAAAGAAAAAATCGACAGCGCTCGCAGAGCGGATTGCATCAATTAATCCTGACTGTGAAGTAATAATTATTGATGATTTCATCACATTAGAAACACTGGCTGATTATCTCGATCGTGGTTATAGCTATGTTATTGATGCGATTGATAGCATTAAGTTTAAATCCGGTATTATCTATTACTGTAAGCGCAATAAAATTCCGGTGATTACAATAGGTGGTGCGGGCGGTTTAATCGATCCAACTCAAATTACAGTTCGTGATTTGAACAAAACACACAATGACCCTCTCGCGGCAAAGGTGCGTTCATTTTTACGAGGGCAATACGGTTATACGCGAAATACGCAGCGTTACTTTGGTATTGAGTGCGTCTATTCACTGGAACAGCCGCGTTACCCTAAAGAAGGCGGTGTGGTCGGCTTTGAAAAGCCCGGTATTCACGGCGTTTCTATGGATTGTAATTTTGCGTATGGCTCATCAACCATGGTGACTGCTTCATTTGGTTTTATTGCCGCTGCTCGTGTAATAGAAAAAACCGTAAAAAAAGCAGAGCGTTGTTAGTTTAATTTCTTGGGCACAGCTGGATTTAAATAACGTCGGTGTTTTGTTTCAATAGGATAGTAACTACGCCATTGCAGCATCTTGTGCATTGCACGAATGGTTTCCCTATCAGCTTTACTAAAACGGACGGCTAACCCTTTAGCTTGTTTTCGCACAGCACGTGCGATTATCTGTGGATGTTTAAGCTTTAGTCGTTTTAATGCGGGAAAGGTCACTTCTAGTAAACGGTGCTTAGGAAAACCGAGTTCCTCTGTGAGTAAAAAAGCACCGCCCATACTGACATCACTAGTTTTGCATGCAATCACTTGTTCACCACCTCGATGCCAAATACGTATTTCAACATCAAACATAATTTGGCGGCGTTGCCAGTTCCTCGATTCCATGAATACATCCCTATATGAAACTATTTTTATAATAAGCTTGAGTGTGCACTGCCATACTGAGCAGGTAAATACTTATTTAGTGATTTGGTACTTTAATGTATAGGCAATTTGTGCAAAAAAGATAGGTATTGTGGTTTATTCCAATCTTGTCCACCAATAACTATATATTGAACCTGCCCTTTAGGATCGACTAGATATGTAGAAGGCAGTCCTCTTGGTTGCCATTTTTCGGTGGTTAATCCATCGCGATCCAGCAAGGTGTCGATGTCGGGTGCTACGCTACCAAGGAAACTGAAAATAGTATCTTCAGACTCAGCAGTATTAACAATAAAAAACTTAAGGCTATCTTTTGACATTGCTTTAATAAGGTTCTGTAGTGCGGGCATCTCTTTTCGACAAGGACCACACCAGCTTGCCCAGAAATGTACAAAACGCCAATGTGATGAATTCTTTTTAAGAGTAAAGCGTTCACCATCCATATTTTCAAGACTTAAACTTGGTGCTGTTCGGGCTGTTATTTTGATAATACCTTCTGGCAATGTAGGCTCGGCAAAAAGTAGTGATGAAAAGCTAAGCAGAAATATTAGAGATATTATCTTTTTCATTTTTACTTATCCTTGGAACAGGTTAAATTTTTAAATTCGAGGCGAAGGGCCTTGCCCTGTTTATTGGCTGCAGTAGCAAAATTGGCAACAAGGTTAAACGGCTTTTCCTGTCTTAAAATAGTGATGTTGCCACCTTCTCGTTCACCCGGTTGAAAATCCAGTTGTTCGGGTAATAGTGTCCAACGAAAGGTGGATTGAAAGCGTTGAGCTAAATTAATTTTCTGCCAATGTTGTTGCCATTGTTGTTTGTTAATTAAGGGAATTTCTTTGTTTTCACTATTCAATTGCCAAAGCTTTGTATTAAGCCAAATAATGTTTTTACTTTTATTACGTATGCCGACAGTAAAAAAACAGTTGTTAGAGGTAACTTTTATCGCGTTACTCGGGAACTCACGTCCTTCATAAAAAGCAGCCATCTGTTGAGGTGTACGGGGGATCATAACCATTTTAATAGACTGGTTTTCTACAACATAGCGTTTGGTAGCTGCAAATGAGCTGTTACTTATTAATAAGCTGGTTAACAGCAGAAATAGCCCAATAGTCGATACATTAATACATAGATTATTCATCTATACACTATATAGTGAAACAGTCAGAACTGAAATTGGTTGCCTGACTTGCATTATCGTGTCAGCATGACTATATATTAGTATATGCTTATATAGATTCAAAGGGAGTTTAGTGTCATGCATCAACAATATATTAGAGCCGCATCAATTGCCGGTTTAATGTTTGCCTTAATGGTATCAGCATTAAATGTGCAGGCGGCGCCAAATGGTCGCTCACTTTATGAGAATAATTGTTCATCTTGCCATGGTATTGATGGTAAGGGGGGCGTTGGTGTACCACTTTCACTGCCCAGCTTTCTGAATAGTGTGCCTGATAGCTACTTAGAAAAAACAATTCGCTATGGCAGACCTGGGCGCGTTATGCCGCCTTATCCAACTTTGAGTGATGCACAGATTAAATCAATTGTTGGTCATTTGCGTAGTTTTGCTGATGGAGAGGTTCCCGCTAGCTTAGATGTTTTAGTGAGAGGTGATATTAAACGTGGTAAAAAACTCTATGGTCAAAATTGTAGTAGTTGCCATGGTGTGAATGGCGAAGGTGGTAAGGGAACCGGTGTTACTTTTTCGCGTCCTCGTGATTTACCTGTCATTGCACCTGCGATTAATAATTCGGGTTTTCTTCTCGCTGCAACAGATAGCATGATTAAAAGAACATTGATCAATGGTCGTGAGGGAACACCAATGATATCTTTTATCAAGGCGGGGCTTAAAGAGAAAGACATTGATGACATTGTTAGTTATGTACGTAGTTTTGAAAAAGCTACCCCAAAGACTAACCGAGTTGTAAGCCGGAGTGAGTCGCCTGTTCTGATATATGACTCACAAAGTGACTTAAAGACCACGGTTGCGAACCTTAAGAATGCTGCCGCTGCTGAAAACTTTAGAATTATTCGTGTGCAAGATCTTGAAAACGGGCTGGTAAAAAAAGGCACTGAAAGCAATCGTGAAGTAATCGTCTATTTTTGTAATTTTGAGACGTTGAATAAAGTGTTAGCCGTTGATCCTCGTGTAGGTTTGTTTTTACCGTGTCGCGCCACTGTCGTGGAACGTGAAGGGAAAGTACAGGTAATGTCTATCAACCCTCGATACCTCAGCGCAATGTACAACAATGATGAATTAGATAAATTTTGTGACGAAATGTATGAGATTTATACCAATATAATTGAGGAGGCAATATTGTGAGAAATTTATTTGCCGTTATTTTATTAGTGATAGTGTCTAACGTTAGCTTGGCAAGTGAAAGCGAAGGTTTGATCATACATCGTTCAACACAAACGTTTCCGGAAGCGATGCTGGCATTACAAACATCTATTGGAGAGCATGGTTATACGGTTAGTCGTGTGCAACGTGTCGATATTGGTTTAACCAAGTCAGGTTATAAAACAGATAAATATCGAATTGTATTTTTTGGTAAGAGTAATGAAATAAGAGCGGTTAAACAAAGTCAACCGCAGCTTATTCCTTACTTGCCACTAAAGATTGTTATCTTCTCTGAAAATAATGAGACGTTATTAGTTGCCTCAAATATGACTCAGTTTGCCGTCTTAGCTAAGCAAGACGGAACTAAAATCTTACTCGAAAGATGGAATAATGATATCCACTCAATTTTCAGTGATGTTAAATAACTAAATAGTTATTTAGTGATGGTGACCATCTGGTCCATGTACATGGCCATGCTCTAATTCTTCAGCGCTGGCATCACGTATTTCGACAATTTTTACTTCGAAGTGCAATGTGACACCGGCAAGAGGGTGGTTACCATCAACAGTAATGTTGTCATCATCAACAGCGACGACAGTAACAACAATTTCTTGGCCTTCAGGTGAGGCGGCATGGAATTGCTGACCAACTTCAATATCACCATCGGCACCAAACATTTCTTTTGGAACAACTTGAGTCATATCTGGGTTACGTTCGCCATAACCATCAGCAGGTGCAATGCTGACAGCGATTTCATCATCAACACTTTTACCATCTAGAGCCTGTTCAAGACCTGCAATAATATTCTCGGCGCCATGCAAGTAGGCAAAGTCACCTTCCTGTGCACTGTCCAGAATTTCTTTGTTATCATTACGTAAGGTGTAATTAATAGTTACAACCTTGTCTTTTGCTATTTGCATTTTATTTTCCTAAGTCTATTAATCCTTGGGGTGATCATACCAGTAGATTGAAGTGAGTCCTATGCTATTTACTTGATATTTAGCGGTATTTACTGCGTATAATGGATTTTTTTATAAAAGAGCCAGAGAAATGAGCCGAATTCCGATTGATCCGGACAGTGATGTAGTCGAGGAACATTTTGCCGTAGTCTATGCACCACGTCGGCATCGAGATCGATTTCCCGAGAATTGTGTTGAAGTAGTTAGTACGGAAGAAGAAGCGAGGGCAAAGGCAGAACTTAGCGATAAATCTTATGCTGCCAAGGTTGTTGGCCCTTCTCGCTCATCTGAAGGATTACGTTTATTTTATTTAGAACAGTGGTTAGATTAAATATTAGTGTTGAGTTGGAGGAATCTCTGGTGAGGTACTATCAGTAAAAATTTGAGCCGCATCAACACCATCGAACCGATATTCTTGTTGGCAAAAGCCACAGTTAATACTGATTGTTCCTTGTTCTTTGATCATTTCCTGAACTTCTGTTTCACCAATACTACGTAAGCTGTCAATAACTCGCTGCTGTGAACAATTACAGCGAAAAGCGACGGGTGTTGCATCGTATAGACGGACATCTTCTTCGTGATAGAGACGGTGTAATAATTCTTCTGTTGGTACATCAAGCAGTTCTTCATCGGTTAATGTATTGGCAAGTAAACAGGCTCGGTTCCATGCATCGGGATCGTCATCTTCACTTTTTTCCGGCAGCGCCTGTAGAAGCATACCAACAGCTTGATCATCGTTAGTTGCCAGCCATAAATCAGTTGGCAATTGTTCTGATTGTTGAAAGTAGCTATGTAAGGCTTTAGCAAGAGATTCCTGATGCATATCGACAATGCTTTGATAACGTTCTCCGGATTCCTTTTCAATGGTAATAGTTAGTTGGCCCCCATGACACAGTTTATCAAGACTTGAATGATTAAATTCACCTCGCCATTCTGCCATGCCTCGAAAGTGTTGTGATTCATTGACCTGCATAACTAAAAGAGTAATAGGGTTACCGCCTTGAATCTGTAAAGTTAAAGAGCTGTTGGACTTTAGCGTTGCACTT
>JALTKP010000326.1 GCA_027078075.1 Gammaproteobacteria bacterium
GATCCGCGAGGATCTCGCGCATCAAGGGGATGCGATTATAACGTTGCGCTGCGAGCGCGTTGAATTGTTCGGGTGTCATTGTCATTGCCTTTACATATTATGGGCACAAGGGAGTTTCTGGTTCTGTGTTTAGACCAGCTCCACCATCGTTCATCTAACAATGTGTCCATGTGCATATTCCAGTTCATGACAATTTTATTATTTCAGCCGCAGGATTTAAGCCGCGCTGTTCTCAAGCAGTGATTGTAGCTCAGTCATAGAATCAATCAAGGCATCTGGATTAGCATCTGCAATATTGGCACCATGGTTATAGCCGTAAGTCATACAAGTAATCTGAAAACCCGCTGCACGCGCTGCTTTCACGTCGCTCACAGAGTCACCCAACATCATTGCTTGTGATGGCTCCACGCCAAAGAACTCGGCTGCATGAAGTAATGGCAAAGGATCAGGCTTCTTCTTCGCTAAAGTGTCACCACTGATAATAATCGCAAAATCATCATGAATCCCCAATTCCTTTAACAAAGGAATCGTAAATGCTGCTGCTTTATTGGTAACACAACCCATTTTGTAACCAGCCGCCTTCATGTAGTCCATACCTTCCTGAACGCCAGGGTACAAACAACTGCGTACACAGGTATTCTCTGCATAGAGATCCATAAAAATTGGTAAGGCTTTTGCCTTCAATTCTTCATCAGGATAACCATCTAGGTCATCAACAAGCGCTCTCTCTACAAGACGTTCCACGCCATTACCAACCCAATGACGAATACGTTCTTCGCCGCGTACGGGCATATCAATTTGCTTAAGCATTTCGTCAACGCAATAAGCGAGATCAGGCACGCTATCAACTAAGGTGCCATCGACATCGATGAGAATCATTTCAGGTTTTTTAAGAGCCATACTTATTTCTCTACTATCTAACGCAAAAAAGCGCTGAGATGCCAGAAACACCTCAGCGCTAGTATTTTGCTTTTATTTTGCTTTAGCTAATTCAGCGCGCATTTCACCAAGGATAGTGTCGTAACGATTCGCATCACTGTCATTCGCTGCACCGAAGATCGCAGAACCGGCTACAAACATATCAGCGCCTGCTTCTTTTATTTCACGGATGTTATCTGCTTTAACGCCACCGTCAATTTCCAAACGGATATCACGACCAGATGCATCAATAATTTTACGTGCGGCACGTAGTTTATCGAGTGTGTGAGGGATAAAACTTTGTCCACCAAAACCAGGGTTCACAGACATCAATAAAACCAAATCGATTTTGTCGATTACATGCTCAAGTACGTCTAGAGATGTCGCTGGGTTGAATACCAAACCAGACTTACAGCCTTCGTTTTGAATCAACTGCAAACTGCGGTCAATGTGTTCTGACGCTTCAGGATGGAAAGTAATGTAACTTGCACCGGCTTTAGCGAAATCAGGAATAATGCGATCCACTGGCTTAACCATAAGATGCACGTCAATGTCAGCTGTCACGCCATGCTTGCGTAATGCTTCACAAACCAACGGTCCAATTGTCAGGTTAGGAACGTAATGGTTGTCCATTACATCAAAGTGCACCACGTCAGCGCCAGCTGCGAGTACGTTATCTACTTCTTCACCGAGCTTGGCAAAATCTGCCGATAGTATCGATGGTGCAATTAAATTGTCCGCCATGGTGAGCACTCCAAAATTAAGTCTATTATCGTATTCGTACCAAAATATCCGGTACCCTAAAAAGTTGAAGGCGGACTTTACCCGATTAGCGCGAATATTTCAGCTTTTTCGGGGTATGATATGGCATTATTTAGTTTCGTTACAAAGTGGGTTACACACCATGTCAAAACAACTATTCTCTATATTAATCATGTTGTTAGGTCTTTATAGCAGTGCTGTTTTAGGCTCAGATACTGCCAAAGAAAAACGTTGGGCAGATCAGGTTGTTGATGGAATTATCGTCGGCGACGCCGTTTGGCTACAGGCAGGGGCGACTAAATTCCTTGGTATTTACACTGAAAATGAGCTCGAAAATGCCAGAGGAGCCGTTATATTGCTGCATGGAAGTGGCGTTCATCCCAATTGGCCCGATATTATTCAGCCGCTACGTTCAGAGCTCCCTGCCTACGGCTGGACAACGCTTTCTATTCAGATGCCGATATTAGCCAATGATGCCAAATACTCTGAATATGCCCCTCTTATTAAAGAGGTTCCTGAACGTATCAATGCCGCGGTTGATTATTTGAACAGTAAGTTCTATCAAAACATCATTATTATCGCGCATAGTCTTGGTACCAATATGGCTAACAGCTATCTTGCCAATGATGCTAAACGCATTCGTGCTTATGTTGCCATTGGAATGAATGGATCGAACAGCGGTCCAGATGAACTTAATAACTTTAAATATTTAGAAAAAATTACCCTGCCTTTACTTGATATCTATGGAAGCAATGATTTACAAGCCGTACTGGATACCGTAAAGCAGCGGAAATTAGCATTACGCAAAGCCGGTAATAAGAACTTTCGTCAAGTAAGTGTGTTGGGTGCAGACCATTTTTTTAATGGGCTAGATTCTGAATTAATCAGGATAATAAAAAGCTGGATATCAAATCATTCTGGACGTTTGCCTGAACCTGAAGACAAACCCGACGAATTAAAAAATTAATAATTTAGGAACAATACAAATGATGACACTCGCTATTTCACTACATGTTCTCTCTGCCGTTATTTGGGTAGGTGGAATGTTCTTCGCATGGATGGCTTTACGCCCAGTTGCGGCAAACTTACTTGAACCACCTTTACGCCTACCACTTTGGCGAGGTGTGTTCGGAAAATTTTTTCCTTGGGTCTGGCTTAGCATTATAAGTCTGCTTGGTACTGGTTATTATATGGCTTTTACACTTTTCGGTAGTACAGCCAACTTCCCTCACTTTGTTTTGATTATGCAAGGCCTTGGTATTTTAATGGTACTACTTTTCATGCATATTTTCTTTGCACCCTACCGTCGCATGAAACAAGCAATTGATGCTGGCGATCTACCCACCGCGGGAAAAAAGCTAGGGCAAATCAGAATGATTATTGGTATTAATTTAATACTAGGATTGGTGGTAGTAACCATAGGTGTTGCTGGGGATAGTCTATTTCACTTAGTAAATGGTTAAGTTAGATAACACTAAAGTGAATTAATTTCCTTGCAAGTAAGATTTACTTTACTTGCAAGGATACATTTATTTTATCTCATGCCACGATCTTTCTTTACCACATCATATGCTGCTTTAATTTCCTGCGTCTTCTCTTTTGCAACTTGCATCATTTCATCTGGCAAACCTTTTGCCACCAACTTGTCCGGATGATGTTGATTCATTAAACGACGATAGGCTTTTTTTACTTCCACATCGGTGGCACTCGTTGTTACATCAAGGACTTTATAGGCCATTGATAATGTTAAGCCACCCGTTGAATCGGCACCTCTTGAACCACCCGCACCATCATTATGTGCTTGAACTAGATTTAATAGGTGTTCAAATTCTTGCTGACTGAAACCCAACATATCGCAAATATGTTGCAGTGCTTTTTTCTCTGCAGGATGTAATGTTCCGTCAGCAAATGCGGCATGTATTTGCATCTCAAGAAACATCCGCATCAACGTCTGGCGACGATGACACTCTTGTCGAAATTGCTTTAAAACATCATCAAGAGGAAACCCCGGATCTTTGCCTTCTCTGAATAAGCGTCTCGCCGTTGTCATCATCTCTGGAGACAAGTTCATCTGTCGCATTAAAGCATTGGCAATATCAATTTCATCTTTGCTGACTTTCCCATCGGCCTTTGCGATATAGCCCATGACAGAAAAAGTTGCCGTAAAAAAGGCGCCCTGAACTCGCTCCTGGCCACCTGGGCTAAAACCAGCGTCACCCAATTGCTCTACACCACGATCAACATTGTGACCCAATGCCGCACCAAATATAGCGCCTAAGGGCCCACCCAGCATAAAGCCAAATGACCCACCAATAATTTTTCCCCACCAACTCATAGACTTAACTCTAAACCCACAAAAAATATAGTATTTATATAAGCATCATAATTACTTATACTAAATGACCAGTTACATTCATGCTGCCTTGCTACAAACGATTTTGCAACCAAGGAATTTTGCTATGTCGATATCCGCTCGGAAATTAGTGATGAATATTAGCGAAAAAATTTCGCTACCCGACACTGTGATACAGGTTAACCGCATGGTAAACAATCCAATATATTCTGCTGCTGATATTGGTGACACTATTAGTAGCGACCGTGATTTAACCGCTCGTCTTCTGCGTATTGCTAATAGCCCCTTTTTTAATTTTCCATCACACATAAATAGCGTACATCGAGCCGTTACCGTTATCGGTAATCATGAGCTTCGTGATCTACTCCTTGCCACCTGTGCAATTGATGTCTTTGATAAGCTGCCAAATGAATTAGTTTCAATGGAAACATTCTGGCGGCACAGTCTTCGCTGTGGCGTAATAGCCCGAGCTCTTGCCAAGCACCTACACAAACCCAATGTTGAACGTTATTTTACAGCCGGTTTACTACACGATATTGGCAGTTTGCTGATCAACCACCAATTGCCAGAACAAGCAAAAAAAATTCTCAAACAAAGCAGTCATCACCGTCAACGCCGTTTTGTTATTGAACAAGAACAACTGGGGTTTAGTCACGCCGACGTCGGTGGTGAGCTCCTCCGTTTATGGGGGTTACCCGACTACCTTATTGTATCCGTTGAGCATCACCATACACCTCTGTTAGCACCACGTTATCAGCAAGATGCTGCAATTGCACATATTGCCAACTATTTATCCAATACCCTACTCTCCAATATTGGTGAAAATTTAGAAGTACCCATCGGGCTTGATATTAAAGCACTCAATACTGCCCAACTTTCTCCAGAAGATTTACAGTCGATCCTCAAAAATTCTGATCAGACCTTTAATGAAACATTGGAGATCTTGGTTTATGATCAAGTCGCTTAGAGCTGTCTGCAAATTAAATAAAACACTAACATTTACGTTATAACGACTTTTGTAAAACAAATTTATAAACAGAGCATTTATCTTCGTGACAACAAGACAATACTCAAATTTTTTCAATTTCAGAATACAAACTTTGACATTAATGATTATTAATGTTCATATTTAATCTCAATTAAAACAAATAGATAGATGAGTTCTATTTTCGCATATGTAATCATGCTGCAATTTGCATCTATTAGATAATGCAAGAATATTTGTTATTATTTTGCACAGAAACAATGATGGATAAATTCAAGCCAATTAAAATAGGAAGCGCCCTGTGTTAACTAAACGTTTATCAATTATTACAATCATGTTCATTGCAATTGTCGCTGTCTTATTTATTAATATTCCATCCACGCAGGCAACCGATTGCGCTTCCATCATTAGCAGTACCAATAATGATCATAAGCAGGCACTGAAAAATCATCCCTCTGGCACAGACAGTTTACTTACCGCCCTTTATAAAGTTGAAGATGCCTTATTCGATGCAATGAAAGGGAAATGCTCTGATAATTCTGCGGTTGTCTCTACTATGGGTGAACTACAACTTTCGCTTGGTCAGATCCCCATTGCTCAGTTGTACGCAATAAAAGCATTAGAAATGGATAATGAAAATTGGCAAGCGCATTATGTATTTGGCAGTGCTTTGAATTTACAAAAGAAATACACCAAGGGTCTTAAACATTTACAACGTGCTAGTGAACTACAACCAGATAATCACTCTTTGCTCGTTAACCTTTGCAGTAGTTACGAAAAAAACAAACAATACCCTGAAGCAATAAAGACCTGCAGTACCGCAATAGAAAAAGGCCCTTATGACATCCGTGGGGCTGCACATTATATTCGCGCTCAAGCTTATAAAGGCAATAATGAAATCACTCTTGCTGAACGTGACATTGAGCTTGCTAAAGAGTTTGGTTTTAAACCTTAAATGTATCACTACAAAGCATTACTCTCGCCAAGTGATATGCTCGTAAACGCCTGACCAGTACATACCAAAACTAATTGCAAATAGAAGTTCTTCGAGTGGCATAAACCAAAGACTAATACCCGACAAAGCATCCAGATTCCAAACCCTATCAATGTAATCCGGTGCCGTTAATTCGAGCCCTGTTAAAAATATCATGTAATAAGCTAAAAACAGCAAACCACCAATCCAGGTTTTACGTTTTAAATCTGGGCGACACAATATATTTGCTATCGCACCTACAATCATTGCAACAATAGCTGGGTAAATAGGGTTCCATGGGAAAAAGTAAACTAACGGAAAAATAATAAAAGGAGCAAAAATCGCCTTGTAATGATGTCGATGTAAATGGTACTGACGCTCTGAATTAGGAACCGGCAGTGATAACTTTTGCGTGAATACATTATAAAAAACAGCTGCTATACCGCCAATACCAAAACAAAATATTAAACTTTCAATATCAAAGCCAGTAGTTAAAGCCAAATTAAACAAGCTTGGCGGACTCCAGTACTCCGGTACAAATAATGGCTCAGTAAGACCAAGCGGCATCGTGAATAAACTTGCCCATAACATTGCACGTCGGTGCAAAGGAAATAACCAATAAACAAATGCCCATGGAATAAGAAATATACTTGCCCAAATAAACCAAATGTATTGTTCTGAGATCATAAGTATTTAAGATAAAATAAATATGCACCTTCAAAGAAGTTTTTCACGTGCACCAAGATTTTTGATCTCCTTGGAAAAATATTCCAAAAAGGTGGCTTATTATCTGAAGACATATGTAACCACATTGCATCATTTTCCATATTCAAAATACATGAAAGTTCATAACGATAGGTCTGTGTAGGCTTGTTTCGTTTGAGTACAGACCGCATATTTTTAGCTGCAGCCTGAGAACGAAGCTGTGCCATATGTGCTTGGTGTGGTACCCATTGATGCGGTTCTTCATGGCTTGCACAATCTCCCGCCGCGAAAACATTTTCTAAGCCTTTTACCTGTCCAAATTTGTCGACCTCAATTTGACCACCCTTTGATATCGGCAAGCATGATTTTTTTACTAATTCAGAGCCAGTTATACCCGCTGAGTACAAAACCAAATCAGCTTTTCGGGTGCTACCATCTTCATCTTGCAAACCGCCTTTCACGAACTTTGCAGGTTCATAACCATAATCAAGGATAATGCCTCGCTCTGAAAGACGGTCAGTGATCGCGCCCTTTTCGTCAGGCTCGATATTGGGAGAAAATAAGTGGATCTCAAACTTATCTCTTACGCCACGTTCTTTTAACGCATAATCAAGCAAACAAGCACATTCATACATTTGTCCACCACGACCCGCAACAAAGCCATCCGCCTTGTTGAGTTTGAAGCCTAAATAAATAACGCCCTCTTTCAATGCATTTAGAGCCAACATAAAGGCATCCATGTCATCTGGACCACGACATGGAGAATAGGTAAATTCAGCCGTACCAGGAATATCATCTTCTTGAAATGCCGGTCCGACACCTACAAACAAAGCATCATTGGTATATTGAGTGTGCTTCGTGACGATGGTTCGTCCACCATCTTTAATATCAGTAACCTGATCATTTATATAATGAATATTACGCCTTTTTAAGTAGGGTCGAATATCAACACGAATTTCTCGATTGTTTTTACTGCCAGTAATAAACTCAGGAATCGCAGGAAAATATATAAACTCACCATTACCGATCAATGTAATGTCATAAGGGGAAAACTTTTTCCGATAAAAAAAGTTAAAAAATGGAACAAATTGCAATGCCAGTAAATACTGAATAAAAAATAATGACGAAAATCCATTACCAATAATGATTATCTTTTTTCTCATTGTGTGTTCCCTTGTCTCTTTTACTAATTTTAAAAGTGGCCTACTTCTCACCATCAGCGAGACGTTTCTCTAATGCGCCTTTTGCTGTATCTGCAATATCTGAATTACCTGCAGCAACCTCTCTAAGTACATTCAATGGCACATTAAGGTTTACCACCGCTTGTTTACGAACTTTGTAATCAGGGTCATCAAGTAACTTAACGATTAAATCAGATGGTGTATAACCACAATGCGCAACAGAAAAACGTACGTCGGCAGACTTATCGCTCACTAAGGGAATAATCGCTTCTTTAGGTGCTCTGAGGTTATGTGCCAATGCTGCCCTTACGCGCCAACTTGGATCCTTAGCTAATAAAATAAGAATATCACCCGGCGTTGATTGTCGTTTTGCAATCACTTCTCGTACTTGCCAGTCTTCATCTTTCGCATATTTTAATAACTCAACCGCATTCGTTGATGGCAGCCCTGCCGCACGCATTCTTTCATCAACACTTTCTGCAGATGCGCTTTGAATAGAAAGTAACATTGTTGATATTAATAACACTAAACTGAATATACGTTTCATACTTGTTCCTTGAAAATTAAATCTATCTTTACAAATTCATTTTTTAATGAGCATATGCTCCCTATGTCATACCTTTATCTGCCGCAATTGAGATTATTAGAGATAATTATTATGCCCATAATCCAATATGAAAATTCTTCATTACCGCATGCAATATATCGCTACGAGTTAAAATTCCTATCAGAACGCCTTTATCAACAATAGGCATTGCTCCTATTCTTCCTTCAACAAACAAACGGGCAATGTAGCGTACATCTGTGTCACTGCTAGCTGAAACCACATCGGTTTTCATTACTTTAGTCACTTGAGTAAACTGCGTATGAAGTTCTATTTCTTGCTGGGCGGATTGGGTAACTAGGTACCGTAGTACATCTCGATCAGACAGCATCCCAACTAACCCTTTTTCCTTTGAAATAACAGGCACGTGTCTAAATTGCCTTTTATGAAAAAGAGCTATTGCTTCAGAGATCATTGATGTGGAAGATATTACTTCTACAGGTGACACCATAATTTCAGCTGCTAATACAGATGAATCATTATC
>JALTKP010000327.1 GCA_027078075.1 Gammaproteobacteria bacterium
TGCTATCCGTGGCAATAATGACAATGAATTTATCTGGGATACAGCGGAACACCCAGCGTTAGAAAAGCTCGAACATGTTGGGCACCTAAAGTTACCGGGAGGTGATCTGGTGGTCGTACATGGACATTTGCATGGGGGCAATCACCCAGATCATGTGGTAATGCGACAAGAATTTCCTAATGTGCGTACCATTATCTACGGTCACAGTCACAAGATGGTGTGTGATACAGATGAGTTACCTTGGGTTATCAATCCCGGTGCCGCAGGAGAAACACGAAATAAAGGTGGTCCTTCGTGTCTTATTCTCGAAGCCAGTGAACAAGAATGGAATATTGAATCGATTCGTTTCGCCGATGATGCAATCGCTTAAGTACGTCGACGCTTTAAGGCTTTTTCAGTTTGATTAACAATTTCAGTCGCTGTAGCTTGATCAAAAAATATACTGTCTTGTAAAGCAATTGTTCTTATCCGAGTTGTCTTTTTGCTAACGGCCTCAAGTGTTATTTCGATTGTTCTATCAGTCGTTATTGCATTAATAACTTTTCCCTTATCGGTTTTCTCAACCGATTTTACTTTAATACCCATTCGCTTCAGAGCAAGTAAAGTCGCTTTATTAACTCGCTTCATTGGTGCTGTAAACGTACGATATGCGACACTCCCCAAGCCATGCGACAATCCTGTCGATGCGCCTGCGCCTAATAAGGTAAGTGTTACAGGTTCACAGGCAGTTAGCATTACGCTGCTAAGTAATAATAATACTAATCGCCTCTGGCATTTACGCATATCAGATCATCTCACGGTATGAGTAAATACTCTATCCTGCTATGATCAAGTTAACTGTGACTCAGGGCACAAAACAAATAGTTTTGTTAACTTAAAATGACTAATAACAAAGATATACGAATTATCCAGATCAGCGATTGCCATCTGTCGTCTGACGTTCAAAAAAAATGGTTTAATCGCCACCCTGAGCTATATCTAAAAAAAGTCATTCAAGATATTAACAACAACGAACCTGCTGATAGTATTGTTTTAGCAACAGGCGACTTAAGTCACGATGGCTCAGATAGTAGTTACCTAAAATTATCACGATATTTTTCTAGCTTTGATAAAAAAACATATACCCTTGCAGGCAATCATGATGATTTAAATAAAATCAAAAATCATTTAAATCATGAACAAATGAAATCAACTTCATATTTTATTCATGGAAATTGGTTAGTTCTCTTACTTGATACACAGGTAGTCGAACAAGAGTACGGCAACCTTTCAAAGCAACAACTGTCATTAGCAGAAGAGCTATTAAAAACACATCAAAATAAATATGTTCTTATTGCTATGCATCACCCCCCTATTCATATTAACTGCGCGTGGATTGATAAAATAAATTTACAAAATAGCGATGAGTTCATCACTCTTGTTTCTCGCCACAAAAACATTAAGGCGGTAACCTTTGGTCATGTACACCAAGCCTATGAAACTATCATCGATAATATTCAGTACCTTGCTTGCCCTTCAACCTGCCACCAATTCTCACCCAATAGTGAGAAATTTTCAGTTGATGATATTAATGCTGGTTATCGCTGGTTTGATTTGTTAAACAATGGGCGCATCAAAACAGGTATAACGCGTATAGTGGATGATATTCATGCTACATGAACAACAAGCCCTACATTTTAAATGCACTGGCTGCGGAAAATGCTGTACAGGTTGTGAAGATCATTACATTGCGCTTAGTCAAACTGAAGCAGAGAGAATTCGACAGCACCTAGGCGTTAGCAGACAATGGTTCAAACGACGTTATGTTATGCATCTTACTCGCAATATACTTACTGCACGTATGCAAGAAGGTCGTTGCACTTTTCTTGATAAAAATGGGCAATGCAAAATTTATCGCTTACGCCCTGTGCAATGCCGCACTTATCCTTACTGGCCAGAAATATTAGAAAGCAAAAAAGCATGGAACAATGAAGCAAAACATTGTGAAGGCATTAATGTTGGTGCTATTGTTCCGCTCAAAGAAATCAAGCGCAAGCTTGCACAGCAATTACGTTCTGAGGAAGATGAAACATTATGAGAAAAATAAACACAGGTATATTTATACTCATTTTTTTCAGCCTTAGTTTTATTTCAGGCTGTGATACATCAGCGGATGAACTTGCACTACGTAGCAATATCACCTCAATGCGTGAAGCGATCACATCGCATAAACCAGAACAACTTAT
>JALTKP010000328.1 GCA_027078075.1 Gammaproteobacteria bacterium
TTCTTGCAGCGTGTTAGTTGTTTAACCGACTGCGAAAAGGAGCGTGACCCACACAGTGACGAACTTTAAACCGCCCGTTTTTAAATGGGGGGCTTGACATGTACGCCCGATTAAAGGAGCGGTCATGAATTTTTAATTAACGCCCAGGACTGAGTATTGCCGAGACATACCCACCAAGAAGAAAATATTTAAGATCTCCTGATATGGATAGCCAAGGCGCATATCTTTCTTTAATCTCGTCCAATTCAGAAATCATTACTTGACCTGTAATCGGTAACGGCTCAAATAAATATTCCTTTCCTTGATCAGTAAAAACCACCCAGCCGTGTTGCCTATAAGCCCCATCTCGATATCTTTCTCCAAGCATTAACTCTGCTTTGATGTCTAATTCACATAGCTTACGCCAGCACCAAAGTGAAAAATCAACACAATGGCCTTCTCGACGCTTTTCAAACTCTAATGGATGCAGCCAGCTATCACTCAATCCCTCAACATTTAATCTTTCTTGATAGCCACATTTACTTAACCAATCTTCGATTTCATTTAATGTATTGGTCGAAACTTTGCTTTCACCATGAAAATATTCATCTATGTTTTTTAAACACCTATAACCCATAAGACGCGGATGAAATGATACTTCCGACCTATCCCAATCATTTGAAATGTCGTTATAACTTAACGCTAGCTTTGCCGCAGCATTTCGAACTGGAAATTTACTTATCCACTGCACTATTCCCACTGAATACAGCCCCTAGAATATATAAATTTAAACGTACGCTTCAGGTCGACAGAAGTCTTGTCTATCAATATAACCACACTTTTACTTCCTTGTCTCAGTTCGGCCAACAGCGGTCATTTGATAAAGTCTAATTCAATATTTTTAGGTGGTACGATTTCATCGTTTAAAATAAGGTGCGTTCTTGCTCCCGTCTCCCACGCGTACCAAATACCATTAATTTTCTCCCAAACACTCCAGTCTTCTATCTCAGTTTCAATCTTATTACCAACATTGATGTTTTTGGTTTTAAAAATCTCTAAAACTTCTTTAGGAATTGTAGTTACTGGAGCAAATTGATTGAAATACATTTTTACTTTAACGCGTTTCTTTTTTGATCTGGCATAAACTATTCTGTAGCCATGTAATTCCCAGCCATTAGAATCCCGTTCCATTGATTTTATGTATCCTTCCAATGGAACTGAACGCTGGAAATCAGGCACACGAAAAGCGTACGCTTGTTTCCATTGCCCTTTTTCTTCGTGGTTATAATAGGTAGTTATCCTCTCTTCTAAACCTAGATACCTATCAATTCGCGTACTCCACCAAATGTATCCTATTGCAATTATTGTAAAAACAATAAGCGACAGTATCGCATAAACAGAAATCCGCTTTGCTGTGTAAATACGTTATCTCCCTAAATAATTAAGGTACCAACATCCTTTTCTAAACGACCACTTCGGGTCAGCTCCCGTCAGTCATTACTATATCGTATCCGTCTGTTTCCAGTAGAGGCTGTGTAATAACACACAAACTACTCATATAGTGCCATATTTTCCGTCACAACTGAGCCTGTTGCTCTGTGACCAATTATTCTTACCCACCATTTTTACTCTGCGGTTTTATTCATCAATAAAAAATAAGCGTAGTGAGCAACCTATTGCGACCTATGAGACGGGGTGCGTTGCAAAAGCAAAGGCCCAACTAAGCCTGTACTGCCTCCATTAAAGGCTTAATGCCAATGATGTTCATGACGCGTTTTAGATTGTAGGCAAGCACGTGCAGACTCATCTCCGTGCTCACGCCTTTTAATCGTTTAGTGAGAAAGTGTGTCGAGCCCATCCAATGTTTCAATGTGCCGTAAGGATGTTCTACGGTCTGTCGACGGATCCCCATTTTATTCGGGGCCTTCTCTAACTCAACTTCCATCGCCTCAATAATATCTTCATGTTCCCAGCGGGTGATACGGCGGTTCTTTCCGGTTGTGCATTGGGCTTTTAGGCTGCACGTCGGACAACGCGAGCTCCAATATTTGTGTAGGGTTTTTCCGGCTTCTTCTACGGTAAAACGCCATTTCAATGCTTCGCCTGCGGGACAGCGGTATTTGTTATGTTCAGCTTCATAGTGAAAGTCGGGTTTGCTAAACCGGCCCGCCGCTTTGCTCGTTGACGTGTCTGTCCTGGGGACGTAAACCGCTATCCCCGCGCGTTGGCAAGCCAATATTTG
>JALTKP010000329.1 GCA_027078075.1 Gammaproteobacteria bacterium
TTCAAATCCAGCTTGTAAGTCATTGAAAATATTGTGGTTACGTTAGTAAAATAGGCTCAAATAGTGCATTTTAGGTTATCAATTAGGCGTGGTTTGCCCAAATTAGCGGCTGCCAAAATGATGAAATCACGGGTCTTTTCGGTAGGTTGTGTGAGGTTTGGTCGTAAAATCTCAATATAGTCGACTTTCCAACCAGTCTTGTTCAATGCCAGTGTTGCCTCTTCACTCAAGGCGCTGTAGTCACGTCGTCCTTTGCGCAACTCACCCGCAATCAGCTGCAAGATATTCTGTAAACGTGATGCACGCTGCCGTTCATTATTCGTGAGGTATTGATTACGTGAACTCATTGCCAAACCATCGTCTTCTCGCACAATTGGTGCACCGATGACCTTAATTTTAAGGTTTAGCTCACTTACCAACCAGCGGATCACCTGCACTTGTTGGTAATCTTTATTCCCAAACACGGCTACATCTGGGTTTACTGCATTAAACAACTTTGCCACCACGCTTGCCACGCCATCAAAATGCCCTGGTCTATTTTTACCACAAAGCTGATTATTGAGCTGTTCTGGTACATGAATATCACTACTCACTTCATCGCCATAGATAACATCCACTGAAGGAAGGAAAACCAAATCGGCACCACGTGTGGCAAGTAGCTCACAATCTTTTTTCTGAGTACGTGGGTATTGCTCAAGATCTTCATTCGGCCCAAACTGAGTTGGGTTAACAAAAATACTCACCACACAGCGATCTGCTTTTTGCTTAGCGACATCCACTAACTGCAAATGCCCCTCATGCAAATTACCCATGGTAGGCACAAAGGCAATTCGTTCACCTGCATCATGCCATTTTTTTATTTCGGCTTGCAGTGATTCAATATCATTTACTTGCTTCAAGGTAATACTCATTGATAGCTATGTTCAGGGGCAGGATATTCAGATTGTTTAACAGCATCGACAAAAGCACGAACCGCCGCGTCGATACTATTTTTATCATCAAGAAAGTTTTTAACAAATTTGGCTTTGTGTCCCTGACTAATACCGAGCATGTCATAGGTCACTAATACCTGACCATCACAATCAACGCCGGCACCAATACCAATAATAGGGATGGTTAAGGTTTTACTAATTAATTTTCCAAGAGAAGAAGGAATACACTCTAATACCAATAGTTGAATACCCGCCTCTTGTAACGCTTGCGCGTCTTTCAAAATACGTGCAGCACTTTCTTCGTCACGTCCCTGTACCTTGTAGCCACCTAACTCATTAACAGATTGTGGCTCTAAACCTAAATGGCCGCAAACAGGAATATTATTGGCAACTAATATTGTTACATTATCAAGTTGCTGTTGCCCGCCTTCCAGTTTGACCATTTGTGCACCACCTTCTTTGATCAGTCGGTTAGCATTATTCAGAGTTTGTTCTGGAGTGGTATAACTTTGATAAGGTAAATCTGTAATCACAAAAGTACGCTTACTTCCACGTACAACATTGGCGCTATGGTACACCATGTCGTCCATGCACACCGGCAAAGTGCTGTCATGACCTTGAATCACCATGCCAAGTGAGTCACCCACAATAAAAGCATCAACACCATTGTCATCTAACAAGGTCGCAAAGCTGGCATCATACGCCGTTAGCACGGCAATCTTTTCACCCTGTAACTTCATTGCTTGAATGTCATCAATCGTTAAGCGGCTCATACTTAAAGCTCAAAAGGTTGTGGGTTAAAATAATGTCGACCACTGCGAATATTCTGCACCTGTTCAAGTAACAAATCGTAGTCTTGTGAACTATTAACCAAATCAATTTCAGACGCATTTACAATTAACAATGGTGACGCATTATATTGGTAAAAGAAACTGGTATAACCATCAACTAGTCGCTGTAAATATGCTGATGAAATTTTTCGTTCTGCTTCAATACCGCGTTTATTAATACGCTGTAGCAACACTTCAACCGGTGCCTGCAGATAAATCACTAAATCTGGCACAGGTGCATCAATAGTCATATTGGCATAGACTTGTTCATATAAATCGAACTCGTCATCTTGCAAAGTCAGTTCTGCAAACAAGCGATCTTTTTCTATCAGAAAATCCGCTACCCGTACCGGCTGAAACAAATCTTGCTGACGTAATTCCTGTATTTGTTTAGCACGTTGAAACAAGAAAAATAATTGTGTCGGTAATGCCGCTTCACCAGGTTTTTTATAATAACGCTCAAGAAAAGGATTCTCATCTGCACCTTCAAGTAACAAATCACTATCAAAGGAATGCGCAAGTCGTTTTGCCAGACTGGTCTTGCCAACACCAATCGGACCTTCTACAACGATGAAATCGGGTCTTGAGCTATTCATATTAGAGTCGAATATTGAACTATGCGTATTGTAACGTGTTTCATGGTTATATGTGTTAGCTAATAGTTTCAGGCGCTGAAAGCTTCTCAAGCCCTGTTTCCTGACAAGATGCTAAGTATCCAGATGCCTTACCAAGTCCAGGGACTTCCAGATCCGGAGCAATTTCTACTAGCGGCACTAATACAAAATCACGCCTGCTTATCTCTGCATGAGGAATTGTTAACCGCTCATTATTTATAACATCATTGCCATAAAGTAAAATATCTAAATCTAGTGGCCGCGACTGCCAACGTTTTTCTGTACGAATGCGTCCTTGAGAAAATTCGATGGCTTGCAAGTCATCCAGCAAACTAAGTGGGTTAATTTGAGTTTCGATAGCAACCACGGCATTCAAATAATCTGGGGTAGGTTCATGATCTAAGGTAAGCGCCTTACTACGATAAAAACAAGAACTAGCAATAAAATTTGTTTGCGGTAATTTTTTTATTGCTTCTATTGCATTCACTAGTTGTTGCGCAGGTTGTTGCAGATTACTACCCAAACCAATATACGTAATAACTTTATCCATTAGACTAGTGCGACTTTGGTTTATGTCGTCCTCGACGGCGACCTTTCTTATTTTCATTTGGCAACAACATTGCTTCACGACCTGCATTATCGCAAGTCTGAATCTTAGTCCACCACTCTGCATACTCAGTCAAGCTGTCATCAGCTATGGCACGAATTAACAAAAAGTCATAAGCGGCACGAAAACGCGGGTGCTCTAATGTGCGCAACGCACGCTTACCACTTCGATGCATTAAGCGTGCTTGTAATACAAAGATTTCTTTCACCATGATCGCAAAGCGTCTTGGCACTGATACCGCACGACGTTGCAGACTAAAGGCTTGATCTGTTGCAGCTTGAATTGCTTGAATCGCCGGCATACCTTGTTCAAGCATTGGAGCCATTGCTTCTTGCATTGGCTCCCAGAGCATTGCTGCAAATAAAAATGCCGGTGTAACGGGTTTACCAGAGCCAATTCTACGATCAGTGCTCTTTAAAGCCTCACAAATTAAAATGTGTGGAAAGCCTTCGGATTCCTGAGACAAAATTGCTTCTGTTTGAGGGAACAAAGGGGCAAACAAACCATAATGACGTAAGCTTTCAAATGTTTGTAAGGCTTTACCAGAATGAAATAATTTTAGAATTTCTTCAAACAAGCGTGCAGGCGAAATCTCAGTGAGTAAATTGGCTAATTCAAAAATAGGTGCTTCAGTTTTTTCTTCAATACGCATACCGAGTTTCACTGCAAAACGTATTGCCCGTAACATACGCACGGGATCTTCATTGTAACGAGCTGTTGGCTCGCCAATTAAACGTAAAATCCCTTGTTTGAGATCATCATAACCATTGACGTAATCAATGACAGAAAAGTTTTTAATATCGTAATACAAAGCATTAACAGTGAAATCACGTCGCCAAACATCTTCCTCAATACGACCAAAGGCGTTATCACGAATAATGCGCCCATTCTCAACATGAACATCATCACCTTCTGGTTCCAGATTAGCGCGGAAGGTAGCAACTTCAATAACATTTCGACCATAGCCGACATGAGCAAGACGAAAGCGACGTCCAATTAAACGGCAATTACGAAAGGTTTCTTTAATTTGCTCAGGACTGGCATCCGTTGCGACATCAAAATCTTTTGGTTCCAGACCTAGCAATAAATCACGTACGCCACCGCCAACCAAGCATGCCTGAAAACCTGCTTTCTTCAGCCCGTACAGAACCTTGATTGCCTGTTCGCTCATGCTTGAGCGAGAGATGCAATGCTCTGCTCGAGGAATAATTGTCGCTATAGACTGCTTATTGGAATTTGCCAAAACGATTAGATTTGCCTGTGCTTTGTTATTCAGTGTTTAAATTGATTTTTATTAATCCAATCATAGCACTAAAGGTAAGATTCTTGGAGATTTGAGGACTCAAATATCACTAAAGTATTAATAATTTGTGTCGTTAACCTAAAGTAACCGTCAAATATTGGCATGCTTAAAAATAAAGCCTATGAGAAAACAGCATCTAATCTACTATTTTTACCTTATATTAGGCCTAATCATTGCTAATGGTCTGTTTATATGGCTATTTGAGCTCGATGTAGCGGTTGTTGCATTATTTATCGCTAAGGATTTTATTATCCTGCTAGCAACAAGAAAAATCCATCAAACCATACTCAATAAAGACTTTTCAGCGGCATTAAATAACAATGAAATGCCGCCAGACACTCGTATTGACCTAACCACAAGACTACCGACTAAGCATCAAGCTGAAACCAGTTTTAATCATATTTTTAATAACAACATTACACGCACACATGATGCTATTGCCGATATTGAAGCCTCAGTAAGCCGATTAATCCCCATGTCTACTGAACTTGCTGATACTTATAGTGCCTCAGATCAGAAAACATTAATGCAAACCAACTACAGCCAATCCGTCGTTGATGCCATGGAGAAAATGCACCAAGCCAGTACCACGGTCTCAAATGATATTGATGAAATTAACAATGCGGTTACCAGTAGTAACGAATATGTTGATAGTTGTCGGTGTGCTGTCGATAGCACTGTGGAAAGTATCCATACCGTGTCAGAAAATATGCAACGAGCTACCGGCGAATTAGTTAAATTAAAACAAGCCAGTGAAGAAGTGAACACGGTTATTGAAGTTATTAATGGAATCGCAGAACAAACCAACCTATTAGCACTTAATGCGGCTATTGAAGCAGCACGTGCGGGTGAAATGGGACGTGGTTTTGCGGTTGTTGCTGACGAAGTCAGAACACTTGCCGAACGAACCAGTGCTTCAACACTAGAAGTTCGTGACAATATCAAACGCATACAAGTACAAACTAACGAGCTAGTGAACTCAATGGAGCAAGGCAGAAAATCAGCTGACGTTACCGTGCAGCGTTCTGAAAATTCACGCCAACAACTGGATGAAATATTCAATGTTGTAGAGGCAATACAAGTTGCTGCGAATAAAATTAATACCTCGATCACAATTCAAACCGATGCAGCAAA
Organism: Gammaproteobacteria bacterium; assembly: GCA_027078075.1. Classification (GTDB taxonomy): domain Bacteria; phylum Pseudomonadota; class Gammaproteobacteria; order AKS1; family AKS1; genus Sulfuriflexus. Next base: position 5,421 of record JALTKP010000329.1, read on the forward strand.
TGAAACTAAATTATCGGTCGAAGGTTTGGTTGAAATAAATAAAGACTCACTTGAAGGTGATAATATTCAATGTGTAACCGAACAAGATTTATTTAAGCTGGCACAAACACTAAAATCCAAATTGGCTATTTTTAAATTAAATGATTCAAAATGGGATGAAAGTACACGCACAAAACCCCCTGCCCAGCTTCTAGCCCAGATGGCGATAAAAGAAGATGAGGTTGAGTTCTTCTGACCGAGTCACACCCTATTGGTCTGACAATGCCTAGCTGTGATATATTGCCTATCTGAAAAACACAGATAACCTCATCACGGCAAAGCTACCATGAATACTGAACAAACCACCGAACTCCCTACCGCGGGGCTTTTACGACGCCTAGGCGCTTTTGCTTATGACATCCTATTACTAATGGCACTGATTGTAATTGCTGGTTTTATCGCATTGCCTTTTACCGGTGGTGAAGCACCCCATTCTGGCAACCCTTACTACCAAACTTATTTATTTATCTTAAGCTTTAGCTTCTTTGCCTGGTTCTGGACACGTGGCGGACAAACACTTGGAATGCGAGCCTGGCGCTTACGCGTTCAGAATGATGATGGATCTGCGATTAGTTGGAGTCAGGCTTTATTACGGTTCATGTCTGGAGTTGCATCAATGGTATTAATTGGTGCCGGCTTTTACTTTATGAAAAGTGAGCCCAACACGCCTGTTTATTTTTTAGGAATTGCCGCATGGGTGATCTTTGTTGTGAGTTTTTTATGGATACTTGTCGATAAGAAAAAACTTGCTTGGCAAGATCATTTCTCAAGCTGTAAAGTTGTTGTCTTACCAAAACTAGACAAAAAATATTAATTAGATTCTTCGTATCATCACAATTGCCAACGCAAGGAAACTCAACGCCGGCAAACTTGCACTGAGCAATGGTGGAATATTGTAAACCACACCAATGTGATTAAAGCCCTGATTAAACAAGAAGAAACCTAAACCAACTAAAAAGCCAATAAAAATCCGCTGACCAATATTCACAGCGCGTAACGGGCCAAAAATAAATGGCACGGCCAACAAGAGCATCACGGCAATTGAAATTGGCATCATTAGGCGTGACCAAAATGCTAACTCATAACGCTCCGCATCTTGCCCATTGTCACTTAAATAACGATAGTACCCATATAAATCTCGTACAGATAATTGCAATGGGTTCACCACAATTAAACTGATCAACGCTGGACTCAATAATGAATCCCACTGTGCCTGTTCAAACTTACGCGTTTTAATTCCGGTTACGGTTATTTCGCTTTGGGTTAGGCCATTTAATATCCACTGACCTTTTTCATATGTCGCTTTATCTGCATGTGTCGTAGTACGAAGTTGATGTTCGTCATCAAATTCATAAATATAAATATCGCTAATATCACCACCCGGACTAATACCACGGATATTAAGAAAACTCTTTGCGTCACGTGACCAAAACCCATTCACTGTTTTTAAAGCGGTTTGTTCCGCTAACATTTGTGAACGACGTGATTGCGCAAATTGTTCTGCTGGAGGCACTATAAATTCTGATAACAACATTAAAGCTATAATCAAAACAAAACCGGCTTTCAATACCGAGCCTGATATTCTCAATAATGAAACACCTGCCGCACGCATCACAACTAATTCACTTTGATTTGCGAGTGCACCTAAACCGGTTATCGCACCCAGCAATGCGGCAATTGGAAAAAATTCAACAATATGAGACGGCGTTGTTAATAACAAATAAAGCAACATTTCACTTTGATCGTAATTACCCGTACCAACTGAATTAAGCTCGCGAACCAAACGAAACAAACCATCCAGTGCAATTAAAACTAACAATACTAAAGCAATACTTCTAAATACTGCCACACCAATATAACGATCAATTATTTTCATGCTGGCGCACCTCTTAACCAAGGTACACGATCATTAATCCAATTAGATTGCCCTCTGGTTTGCCACATCACCATCGCCAGCGCGACTAATAACAATAAAATTGGTAACCACCACATACCTATATAAGGGCTTACCTTACCTTTAGCGACCCAGTTATAAGCGGCGCCATACAAACTGTTATAAATCACGTATACAAATACCGCACTAAAGAGTCGACCATACTGCCCTTCGCGTGGGTTCACACGACTCATTGGCACTGCCAATAACATTAAAGCAATCGTCACAATCGGTACAATAATCCGAGACTGTAATTCAGCCATGTCACGCAAATCAGGAGAGAACCATAAGAACAAAGTTGTTTTTGCAGAGCGATGTAAAGCAGCCGCTTCAGCCTTTTTTTCTTCTACTCGCACAGCGTGTTTACCAAAACGCGTAATCCGATAATCATCTTGACCAGGCTCACCTTCATAGCGATATCCATCCACCATCACCATAAACTCATCACCGGACTTTTCATCAATATAACGGTAGCCAGTTTCAGACGATAACACTGACTTACGATCACCTTTGCGACTTTGCACAAATACATTTTTAAGTTCACGTTGATCATCTGATAAATCTTCAACGTACATGATCAAACTGCCATCACGCGACTCAACAAAGCGACCCGCTGCCAGCAAACTCAACTCAGAGCGGTTTTCTGCGGCATGACGAATGTTATCTGCTTCAGCTGCTGCCCAAGGAGAAAAATATAAGGTGCTTGATGCATTTATAATCAAAATAAAGGGCGCAAAGATCATCAAGAAGCGCGTTAATTTAGCCTGACCTATGCCACTGGCAGTCATCGCAACCATTTCCTGATCACGATATAAACGACCAAAAGCGAGCAACACAGAGAAAAATACAGCTAAGGGAATAATCGTGCCGATATTCTTTAATAGTTGTAATGAAAGTAGCGTCAGCACCAATTCAGCTGGCAATATCCCTTCTGCCACATCGCCTAAAATTCGTACAAATCGTAAACTAAAGAAAATCAATAACACCACAACCATCACTGCCAGCAAGGTTGTTGCCACTTCTTTAATTATATAACGCTGTATTATCACGTAAAATCAACCAAATCTTATAAAACGCCGCAAAAACCTAATTTTTCTAGTGGACAATCAGGTTGTTTTAACTCATATTATCAAAATATAACTACAAGTCTTAAAACACATAGTACACATATCAGCTGAGAGATTCAGCCCGATAGTGCAGGAGTCAGTATGGAATTCAGTATTAAAAGTGGTCATCCCGAAAAACAACGTAGCGCATGTATTGTTGTGGGTGTTTTTGAACCGCGACGACTTTCCGTTGCGGGTGAACAGCTTGACCAAATCAGTGACTCTTGGTTATCGAATCTTATCCGCCGTGGCGACATCGAAGGCAAAGCGGGACAAACCCTCTTATTACATAATGTACCCAACACACTTTGTGACCGGGTCTTGTTAGTAGGTTGTGGTAAAGAACGCGAATTTAATGATGCGGCTTACCGTAAAGCCATCGCCACTGCCGCAAAAACGGTTAACGAAAGTGG
>JALTKP010000330.1 GCA_027078075.1 Gammaproteobacteria bacterium
GAACGAAAATCACCATAATAATAATCTGTTGCACCACTGGCAGTTGCAACAGAAACAGGTAAGCGTTTTTCATTCGCTTTCCATTTTCCTAATGTCAATGGAAATGATGACATCGGTTTTGCAACTACAACGGCATTATCGCGCTTAGCAAATGGCATGATAGCAATCACCGCAATAAGCAGGCTAGCCATAAAAATAATTACCGGTGGTTTAGTTTGCCACTGGAATGATTTTTCTGACGGTTTTTGACTTTCATCAAACAAATGCTCAAAACTAAACACACTTGCAAAGGTAGATTTTCCCGGCAGCATTTTTACTAGTAGCCAGGCAAACAAGACCAAAATCACTAGAGAGGCAACAAAAACCACCCAACCTTCGAAGAAGTGTAAGAACCCTTCTGTATGGCTCATTCCATAGGCATCAACTAATAAGCCTGTTACCCCGATACGGAAACTATTCATAAAAATAGTAACTGGGATGGTTGCAAGAAAAACAGACCAACGCATCCACACAGGCGCGCGCATTAAATAACCGGCAATGGCACCTATACTCATAAGTGGGAATAAATAACGCAAGCCAGCACAGGCTTCGGCAACGAGTAATTTGGCATTGCTGCCCATATCAATAACATTCCCTTCAAGGAAAACAACACCGCCAAAGAAACGAATAACCCAAACACCTAAGTGAGATGAAATAAGCTGAAGCTTCGATGTCAACATCGGACCTAAAACATTAGGCAAAGGAATTAAAAGGAAAATAATTAACAAGGGTACCAGTAATTTTCTAAATAAAGGCCAGCCACCAATTGAAAACACCGCAGCCAATGCAAACAACCAGCTACTATACATACGAATGGGGGTAATACCGGAAAGCTCACCCATTAAGAACATTAGTAACGCCGCAATAGTGACTAATACACCAAACCAGCTCGGAGCAGTGTTCCCCGTCATCATCGATGCTCGGTTACGGTAAAGCACGTAGCCAAGTACGCCAATAACCATCAATCCATGGCCGTATTCTTCATCTTCAATCCAGGTAAGTAATAAACCCGAATCAAAAAGAATCCAGCCAAAGCCTAATAGCATTAGACCAATAAGAATCAGGGTCCGATTACTTATGCCTGCAATAACAGACGTATTATCAGTAGTCATAGTATCCATTTGACTGTTTACTCTCAGATTTATTTAAGACAGTACCCACTAATTTATCTGGGTTGATATAACGCATTGTTTCAGTCATTTGGTCATTGCTCACCATGCCGTTACCAACAACGACAAGCACACAATCAACCTGTTGCAGCATGATCATCGCATCATCTGTTCCAAGCAATGGCGTTAAATCAAAAATAATAATGCGTTCTGCATAACGGTCACGTATTTCTTGAACTAGATTACCTACCTTTTGTGATGACAACATTTCAGATGAGTGTTTCACCGGCATGCTGGTAGGCAATACAACAAATCTGTCTAAGCCAGGGTTAACCAGTGCATCTTGAACACTCGCATCACCTGATAACACATCGTTAAGTGATGGTCCGGAGGGAAGCCCTAAGTATTTTTTTATTGAAGGTCGGCGTAAGTCAAAATCAACTAGCATGGTTGTGGTGTCGGTATGATGGGCAATACTCATGGCGAGATTAATAGAAACAACCGTTTTACCACAACCTTGTGTTGGCGATGTTATCGCCATGGTACGCCAACCGTTCTCTTGCATTTTGCTAATGACCTGAGTGCGCAAAATATCAAAACCTAATGAAAGGTGGTCATTTTTATTAAATGAAACAATGCGGTTTTTAGCTAAATGTTCAGGATCAAGTTCAACAACTCGCGTTTGTTCGTAAACAATACTTGATGTATTTTGAGCTGCGGTTGTAGATGGCTTACTGCTAACAACAGCTTGTTCATTTTCAACAGGCGAAGTAGCTACTTGATTACGCTTTGACTCTTCAATTGCTTTTTTAATTTTTTCCATGACCTACACCATTACCCGAGCCGAGCTAAAATTTTAAAGAACAAAAGATCAAGTTCCATATAAGCAAAGTTAATCACAACTAGTGCGACAACAAGAAAAACTGCCGCAGTAATAATAATGCGCTTAATTAACTGCTTGCGTTTAATATGTTCGTCACTGGTTGTAATGTAAGGGATCTCAACCAAAGGCGCCTTACCTAATATGGTGGTTAATG
>JALTKP010000331.1 GCA_027078075.1 Gammaproteobacteria bacterium
TCAGTTACGTTTGATGTGGAAGTTATCGCCATTGGCGCGGAAGAAGAAATACATTGATATGCAAGTTTTACTAGCCAACCCTCGTGGATTCTGTGCCGGCGTTGATCGGGCAATTGAAATTGTGGAACGTGCCCTGGCGCTTTTTTCTGCGCCCATCTATGTGCGACATGAAGTTGTGCATAACCGCTATGTTGTGAACTGTTTACGTGATCATGGTGCCGTGTTTGTTGAAGAACTGGATGATGTGCCGGATAATGCCACGGTTATTTTTAGTGCTCACGGTGTTTCAAAAGCCGTACGCGCTGAAGCCGATAGACGTGGACTGACCGTTTTTGATGCAACCTGCCCGTTAGTCACAAAAGTGCATATGGAAGTCATACGCCATGTTAAATCTGATTGTGAGTGTATTCTCATTGGTCATGCCGGTCACCCTGAAGTTGAGGGAACGATGGGGCAGGTAGAAAAACAACAGGGTGTTATGCATTTGGTTGAAACACCAGAAGATGTGAGTCAACTTGTTGTTAAAGATGAAAACAAACTTGCCTTTGTCACACAAACAACCTTGTCGATGGATGATACAGGTAAAGTCATCGATGCACTTCGTCAACGCTTCCCGAATATCATTGGACCAAAGAAAGATGATATTTGTTATGCAACGCAAAACAGGCAAGATGCGATTAAACGTTTAGTTTCGAAATGTGATGCAGTACTGGTTGTCGGTTCACCGAATAGCTCGAACTCAAATCGCCTGCGTGAAATTGCAGAAACGCAGGGAATTCCGGCATGGTTAATTGATGGTCCTGATGATATTCAGGCAAGCTGGTTAGAAGGTAAAAACATGGTTGGGCTTACTGCTGGCGCATCAGCGCCCGAAATTCTTGTGAAAAATGTAATAAAAAGGCTCCAGGAACTTGGAGCCGATGTTATTAATGAAGATGAAGGTAAACCCGAGACGGTGACGTTTACCTTACCTAAAGCATTAAGATAGACTTACCAGCATTGGTCTGTGGTGCCTGTACCAGAATAGGTTTGTTGACCAGCTTGATCTAGCGATAAATTTCCGCACGTTGTGTCATTAACTTGCGTCCCTAAGGGGGTTGCGGTTAACGTGTAAGTTGTTGCAGTTACCCCTGCAACCGTTACATTGTATGAGTTGTTTTCAGCATTTAAGCTTGTTCCATTTACAATAGAGCAGCCCGCATTATCATATCGCCCAAATTTAGTATAACAACGTTCCAACTGTTGCGATATATTTGTTAGTAATGCTTTACCATCCGCACGTCTGGTTTTTTCAATTTGATCTTTGTATGCTGAAAAGGCAACTGAACCTAAGATTGCAACAATTGCTACAGTGACCATTATTTCAATTAAAGTGAATCCTAATTGTGATTTTTTCATGTGTTACTCACAAATCCAAGTTGTTTATTAGTGATGAAGATTTAGGGATGACCCAAACTTCAGAAAGAAAACGATCTGATTCACCATGTTGAAAAAAGTTAAACCCGATCGTAGCGCCTCTATTTATTGATTGTATAGAAGAAAAACTTGATTGTTGTGTATGTACCTTTGTGTTTATACCATAAATATATTTCTTCCCGCTAATAATAACACTGCGTTCACCTGCGATAATCTTTGTCAGTACACCTGTTTTTTTATAATTACCTAAGAAATCAGCTTTATTGCTACCAGCTTCTCCCGATAAAGTAATAGGAATAGGTGCTATGCTTTTTTCAGCAGCAATAACATTTGCACTGGCAATCATAGCCGAGAATATAAGGCAGGTTGCAAGTAGAACGTTTTGTGCCTGTTTTATGTTCAGTTTCATCATATAAAATTCTCCAGTCTTAATTTAGTGCTAAATGGATGGTTAATTCTCAATTTCACGCCATGAATGTCGACCTAGAGTATCACTACCACTTGGTAATTTGGGATTGATGCCAATACTTGATATGGATTGATCACCACCCTGTGAGACGAGTCGATTACCGATAGTTGATGAATCTGTTAGTGTTGTTTTGTCTGAACGGATGGCAGCGACTACATTACTTTCTCCATCAGCAGCACCAATGTTATCGTCAGAGTCAAAGATACCATCATTATTGGTATCGAATACAGGTGATGTTCCACCACCTCCATTTTCAGTTTTAAAACTAATAGTAAAACTACCAGGACCAACAGAGCACGAGGTGCTGCTTTTGGGTATGATCGTATTAACAAAAGCTGAATCACCACGAATGAGTATATTACGTACCGCACGTTCACCTGGGAATTCAACACTTCCACCATTAACAACATCAAGATCGATGACCCAACCTTTGGTGCTACCACCATAGTTGATAGGTAAGTTACTTAGATTGCGGGTTGTTAGACTATTGACAACACCAGTGGTCGTAAATACTTGTTCAAGTAGTTTGTTGTAAGTAACAGTAATAGCATTATCTGAAGCATTAACAAAGTCATCCCAAATACCATAGATAGATTGAATGTCTGTGTTGGTTGTATCATCAACGGTAAAATAGCTACCAGTACCTATAATGACAATATAACCATCTTGAGTAGGGTGTTTAACAACAGCAGGGCGATTTGTGATTGGTTGAATTGGGCCAGATGCACTGTTATAACGGGCTTGAAATATTTGTTGTACAGGTCTGTTAGAGCTATTATTTAACCCGCTTACAGTAGTGCTTGAAATATTAAAACGGTAAAGATTGCCCTGATAATCACCAGCATAAACAACATCAGCTGTACCATTACCATCTATATCAATCGCCTGAACGGCACCTAAACCGTTTGGTGTTGTACCATCTGAACTTTGTGCCTTACCATTGTTTGTGTTGAGTTTTACAAAATCACTTCCACGGGTCCATGTTCCATCAAGGCCGCCATCAAGAAAAAGAATATATAACTCCGCATTGCCATCAGAACTTGCGCTGTTATACCCATTCCCAAAAATAGCTGCCCAACGTTTTTGTCCATTTGCGCCATCAATATTTGTCATAACAATTACAGGTTCACGTATGTGTGAGCCAAGATTAAGATTGTTATTCGTGGCACCTGAACCAACATCATCAGCTTGTGTAAATTCCCACATTACATTTGTTGCGGCACTTGCTTCAGTCGCCAGATCTGCTGGGTTAGTGAGGTTTAGAGCAAAATAGCCCGGTGCACCAATACCCAGACCTGTAACAGCAACAGTGTTCCAACTTGCCACACCGGAATTGGTTCCATTTGTTGGTGTTATGTATACATCATTAATAGCTGGTGTCATATCAACGAAATAGCGATGACTATAATTAGGGTCAGTGAGCTGTGTAACTGAATTTAGAACGCTATTAGGTACGAATGCGAATATTTCTTCACCACTATTTGCATCAAAGGCATGCATCATTCCATCGTTCGCACCAACGTATACTGTTTCTCTTCTACTATTAAAAGTAGTTGCAAATTCACTGTAAAGGTTACCTGTTGTATCCGGGAAGGGTGCTTGATCTAAATCTGTGAATGGAGGTATTCCTACAAAAACGGGAGCAGAATGGATTATGTCGCCTAGTATTAATCGGCGCCCACTATCATCGGTTACTCTCTTTCTAAAATCACCCGCATCAAAATCTTTTCCTTCATTTTCACTTTGACCACGGAGGTAGTTAAGTCGATTTTCACCTAGTTGATTAGGTGTTGGTGGGTTATTAGCAATGGTAGGGGACTTAAGTAAATTTTGTTGAGTTGTATTTAACGATGCCCATTGAAAAGGGATACCAGTAAATGTATTTGAATCGTAACTAATAATATTTCGAGTATCGGATGAGGTACTTGCTTTACTATCAAGTAATTCTCCTGCATTCCATATTTGAGTAGGTGAAATAACGCCGGTAATACTGATTTCTTGTGCAATCAAACTCCCTGTGTTTTGATTTGCATTAAATAATGCTCTAAATACACGAGCCCCACTTTGCAGGTCTTGGCTATTAAAGGCAACAGCCGAAGCTGCTCCTTTACCTGATTGAATTTCGTCAAAGATGACTTGTAACGAATTGGTTAATTCAGTTTGATCGGAGGCGCTTAGGAAATCACCACGTGCGTTCCATGCCGCATGACGTAAATCATCAATTTTACCACCGGTTGCGGTTAAAGGATCTGGCCAGCCGGTTACAGTGCTCGCATTAAAAGTAAATTCAGCTGGGTTAGTAGCGATGTCATCTGGATTGACAGGCAAAGCACCTTTAACACCAATACCGATAGTATAAGTCGACATATGCTGATGCATTGTATCAAATGGATCAGTAGTGCCATTATAACGGTTTTTATCTCGCACTGTGGTTGGAACGCCATCGTCCAGGGAACTATGAAGGTCGCGTTCATAATAGTGCATTGCTACATCGGCAAGTGTGTTATTAAAATTATCTGCAAATGAAGCCTGGTCAAATGGTCCCTGAGGCGTCCCACCATCTTGACCGTCACCATCAGCATTGCCAACATTGGGGTCATTTTCATTCCAGAATCCATCTGTTATTAGAATGGTGTAGTTTTGTTGGCATTCACCCGCAGGAGATGCTTGTACTGGACAGTTAGGATTGCCAGGAGAACTACTACCAGTGCCAAAAATATTACCATTATTACATGAAAAGTATTCACCTACTGCTTGAAGGTTCTGGCGGAGAGGTGTACGGCCACCCGCTTGTGTTTGAAAGATGCGATCAAATAAGGTTTTCTTTGTGCCATTTTTGGGCGTTAAATTTAATGAATCAACTTGTATTCGGTTATTCGCAACATTATTAATGGTTGCCATACCCACTCTTATTTCAGATACAGGTTCTAATACAGTCGTAATCGCTGCTTTTGCTGTTAATTCGCGACGGCGATAGTATGTATAATAATTCGCAAAGTTTTGTAATTCTTGTTCAGGTGTACAAACAACGCTTGATGTTTCTAAACCGTCACCACCACAGTCCGTACGGGTACCTTGCCGAACAAAGCTGGTTGGACATGTTGCACCATTATTACACCCGCCACCTGTACGAATTTGAATCAATGTATGGGTATCATCAACATCTACAACATTGTTGCCAGGAGTTGCGCCGCCCGTATTTGAATCATCAACCCAAGTGTAATATCTAGCAGGATACATAGTGTCATTCCAGCCTGATAACTGGCCTACATTGGTAGGGTTTGTAGTGATGGCAACAAAATTAAGATTACTAGTTAAATTAATAGTGCTACCCCCGGATAAAAAAGGATCTACCCTGGCGTTGTTAGGGTTGCTGTTTGTATAAGTATTACCAGCATCATCAACACCTTTCCAGGGTATATATTCAACATTAGGGTTATAGTAAATTTTGTTATAGTCTGAAAGTCGGTTACGCCATACACCTCTCCAATTTTGGTCAAAACCACGTGCATTTAAATCAAAGTTAGCATCTAGAAAATTGTAAAGGTTTTGAGTGGGAAGGGTGAAAAGAGTTGGAAGCCCGTTATTATTACCGTCAGCGTTGTCACCATCGGGTACCGTGTAAAAATAAAATGTGCCAAAAAAGCCGTTGCCGGTCGCACCAGCAACATTGATATGGTAAATACCATCTTCATCACCATCGATAAGTAGACTCCAATCCATGCTGCCAGAATCATCATTCAATACCATGACATTCGGTTCAACACCAGTAGCAATCTCGAGAGGGTTATTTGAAATATTCAAAGGTGCAGAAAGTGATAAATTGGATATTACAGCTAAAGAAACCCAAATGCTGGTTCTGATAAGATTCTTAAAAATAGTAAGTTTGAGATTATTCATCATCAGGTTCCTTTTAGAAATTGTCCAAGCCAAAAACAGTTTGTAGAAAAACCACGCTATTGTCTGAACCACCGGTACCTCTAGCGGTGATTCTGACTAGTGTGCTTGCGGCATTTTTTGCTGTAGCTGGCGAGCGCCTATTGTAGCCACCGCCTGTTGAGGGGTTGATACCACTTGCAGGAGTGCTTTGAGTGCCTTGTTCAATACGTTGAATGACATATTTAGGCGGTGTGCTAATGCCTTGCCCCGTACCAATGTTTGCTGCACTTAAGAAACCACGGCTTGGATCAGCACCGCTCCAGTCGACATAACTTTCTATACCTGTAAGGCTAGGATCATCGCTATAGAGTCCATCAGCACCGTTAAGGTCAAATGGGGTTGCTGTTACGATGGTTTGCACATAGGTCTCTGCATCAATGAGTGCTGCTTCTGCTGCTTCAAATGCAATATGTCGGTCACGGGCATTACCTGCCATGCGTTCTTCGAGTTGCGTTGTACGCATACTGGTTACACCCAGTATGGTTAGCATCAATAAGATAATCATACTGATGATAAGTACAGCACCTTGTTGTTGCATTGATTTCACGGTGAGCTCCTTGGGTAAACGCTAGGGTGCCGCGACACTTGCGCCACGGTTACGAATTTTAATAGTTTCAGAAAATATATAGCGTTGACGACGATCGGCAGGGTAAGAATTCGCGCCAGTTGATGTCATGATAGTCCCAGCGACATTATAAGTGGTTGTATCAACAGCCGTAGAAACTTCTTCCGGTGTGTGGAATAAAAGCCCAACACGGACACTGACAACATTTGCCCATTCATTGGCCGCAACAGCATCGGCTGGAACATAACGTACTGCAGAGCCACTAGGTGAAAGTGCAACACCGTAAAGGATTTGCATGGTTTCAATGCCTTGCACTAACTCTTGTGGTGCTCCGAACTGTACATTGCCACCCGTGTTTACTTGTTGTCGGCGGTAAAGAGAATTTGTTGGTAGTGCATCCCCATCGGTGGCGAGACTCGCGCCAATGTAGTAGATAGATGAGCTGAATTTTACAACTTGCGAGTCTGGGCCAAATGATTTTGGTGTTCCATTTGCTGTACAGGAAACAGGAAAGCCAAGTCCTTTTGTACAATTGCCGGGCGAACCAGCGCCGCCATTGTGAACAATGGTGTTGTTTGTGCCAGGGCTTGCATTGGTTGCTTGAAAAATAGCGGCACTTTCTGTGTCGCATACGAGTAGAATATCATTAGGGTTAATATTGTGGTTTACGGTGTTTATTTTTAACTGTGCTGAAGGGGCATTATGCTGTACGACACTGTAGACATTCCCATCGCCTCGTAAGATCCTAAACCCATCGGAGCCAGCAAGACGGGTACCTGCTGTTGTGCCTTCGCCTTGGAACTCAGCTGGGAAAACGCCACCACCTTCAAAGCCAATGATAGGTGCGCCAAAGAAGTCGAATTCATTAGTATTGTTATTTAGTACATTTGAGACTTTACTATCACCGCTATTCTTGTCTATAGCGACACGACAAGGCAAAAAACCAACCTGACGAATATCTTGTGCAAGGACACTCAGGGCATAACGTGCGTTTTCCTGTGTGCGTCCTAAGTTATCAGCCATGCGATAACTTTGTTTACTACTTTGAAATATTTGTAACACACCGTTAAGCAAAATGACGCTGATAGAAATTGCAATCATCAACTCTATTAGTGTAAAACCAGACAGTTTTCTTATAGGTGATAATGAATACTTCATAAGACTGTGCTCACGGTAAAGCTTTCGGTGCGATTAGGATCCCCCGCATCGAGGGTTCGATTATCTAACCAGGTAACGGTGATAGTAATTTGGGCTCGGCCTGCGGCAACATTAACGACCACAGAACCATCACCTTCAGCTAGCGGTCCTTCTATTCCAAAACCAACGCAGGTGGCTGAATTGTTCCAGTTCCCTAATGAGCATTCCCATTGTGTGAGATCAAAGGCAGCCATGTCAGCAGAACTACAGTTTGCTGTTGTTGACTGGCAATTTACATTGCTAATTGGACCATTCATTAGAGCCTGATTATAATTTCCAGCTAAGACTTCTGATTGATTCGCACGCATTCGGTCAATAATGTCATAGGCGAGTATGGTTGCCTGTGAGCGTTGGTAGGCACTGAAATTAAATTGCAGACTTTGAGCTTGTAGGCCAGCAAGGCCGAGTAAACCAACACCAAGAACAACGGCTGCGATTAATACTTCAATCATGGTAAAACCATGTTGGTGTTTACGTTTTATTATGGACATGGCGTGATCTCCCTCACACTGATTCGACCCGTAACTGCAATACGGATGCGACGACCTGCAGTGACATTTGCATTACAAAGTGACCAGGTTTCTTCCGCGCCTAAGGTGGTGAAACCACGAGAATTAAAGGTTACCGAGCCATTAACACCACTGTTAAAGGTTGTGTTTTCACTTTGAAGTGGTGGTGATGTGCGTAGTAGCTCACCAGTTGAGACAACATTCAATGACCAGCCTTGTTTCCAGTTTGTGCCTGCATTGGAAGTGAGCACAATATCAGTCCCTCGTTTAATAGCCTCACTGCGTGCCAGATTAACACTGGTACCAAATTCGTTGGCATAACTGGTAATTTGGTTACGGCGAATGAGACTAGTAAAACTAGGAACCGCAATAGAGAGCAATATTGCGGCAATGATCAAGGTGACCATTAGCTCTAGAATGGTAAACCCACGCATAGAGCGGAATTGAGATGTATTTTTCACTTTCATAGTCCTTTATTTAGCACTAGTTGGGAGAATTGTCTGTGATAGACCGATAAACCGCTGGATTTGCCCGATAGGTGGTCATTATTATTCTCATTTCGGTATAATCACCAGTATAGCCTGATTTTAGTGAGATTTTTAATGTTGACCCCCCCAGATTGCCTGATTATCGGCGGCGGCCTTATTGGTATGCTGACAGCGCGTGAATTGGCGCTGGCTGGTTTACAGGTAAGCC
>JALTKP010000332.1 GCA_027078075.1 Gammaproteobacteria bacterium
GACGACCACCAACGTGTGGTGTGAGCAAATGACCTTCTGGATCATCAATATAGGCAGCCCACAATTCTTCGAGAGGCCAAGCACCTGGATTTGCAACGGTTGTTCCTGAGTCTTCATTCCAATCAACTGAACGTACATGCGTACCATCTTTCAGGAATGGAAATTCTGGCTCACGATCATGTAGGAAGATGACATTATGATCACCACCGGCACAAGAGCTGCCACACCATTCTGTTCCGGGGAAGGCAACAAACTCACCGTCTTTTGTAATGTCTCTAATTAACTCAACCGTTTTTTTCCAACGCTCTGTGGTGATATTGAAATCATTATGCGCAAATGCCAACACATCCAGCCCTGTCACATCACGTCCGTAGGTAAGGTTATAACTAGTTGAGTTAGTACCCACCGTGTCTTCTGAATGAACATGCAAATCCGTATAGAAAATTCTTGGGAAATCCAGCTTCTTATCAATCGTGACATAGAAGGTATGCTGTTTAACTGTAGGGTGATCTGTCATGTGAGCGGTAATTTCTAACTCACCAGGTTTATCCGTCGGCATATCTTCAAGCAATTGTACTGACCAACCTTCTTCGGGAAGGACAATATCTTTTTCGTAACATTTTTTGCCATCGAGTGTTGCGACAACATGAACTTTGTCAGCGCGCGACCAACAGGTATTACCCCATTCATCTTCAGCACGAATACGTAGGGGAATTTTTTCTCCCTGTTTGACTAGGCGTGAGCCTGCCCATTGTAATAAAGCCGGATGACCGGGTTTAATATTGATGGTTAGATCTGGATCAACTGCGGCAAAGCGAGATGTGCCAAGTGGATCGGCATAACAACGGAATTTAAAGAACTCTTCTGTGAATGTTTGTACGCGTGTACCGGGACCACCAAATCGACGGTCACCCAGACGAATAACGATCTGATCGCCTGCTTTTAAGTAACCATCATAAGTATCAACAATGACGGCTTTCTGGAATGGACGTTCATGACCTTTTTGGTCAAAACGAACCGACAGTTTTTGAACTGATGCAGGACTTTGCCCTTCTACTGTTGGTGCGGCATGATATTCAGCTGAAACATAATTGGCTGCTTTAGGATCGGTAGTTTGAAATAATTCCCAATCAGAATAAAAGCGAAAAGTTGCCTTAAACCAAGAGCCATCTGCCATACCAGACTGACCCAATGTATAAACAATAATAACTTCCTGCCACGAACCGGCAACCATTTCTTCAATGTTGCAAGAAACAGAACCAAGAAATGGCATGTCCTTTGTCTTTGCGTATAAGCCGATAGGCGCCGTATAGGAATCACCTAATTTTGCTTTTAATTCAGCGTCAGTCATTTTTTTCATTAATACAGCCTCTTTACTTTTATTCTTTAATATTTTTAAGTTACGACTACAGTCTAATATGAAGTCCATTTAGTTCCTGTCGCACAGGCGACAAAAATGTTATTTACTTCAACCGTTCTTAGCCTGTTCATTGGTTACAACTTCCTCTAAACGTTTCTTCTTCCCTGCGTTAATGCTGCACCAGAAAGTACGTCCAATCATAAATAAGGTTAGTGCCATTAGTATCATCGCAACCGGACGTTGGAAGAACATAAATGTATCGTACTCGGAAATAATGACTACTTGTTGTAGTGCACGTTCCCACTCTGGCGCAAGGATAAATCCAATCAAGAAAGCAACGTAGGAGTAATCAAATTTTCTCATGTAGTAACCAATGAAACCGAATGCAAGCATAATGCCCACATCGAACATCGATGATCGACCTAAGTAAGCGCCCATGATGCAAGTGAAAATAACAATTGGATACAAAACTCTTGAAGGAATATCGACTGCCTTACAGAAATAACGAAGCCCTAAGCGCCCAATCACGAGTAAGAAAAAACTCGCGAGTAAAAGGCTACCGTAAATACCGTACATGAGCTGAGCATTTTCCTTAAACAATAACGGCCCTGGTTGCATACCATGGATCATGAATGCCCCCATCAACATAGCCGCAGCAAGGTTACCTGGAATACCTAAAACGAATAGCGGAATCAAACTAGAAGCAACCACTGAACTATTAGCCGACTCGGATGCAGCAATACCCTCAAGACTACCTTTGCCGAACTCTTCTTTCTTCTTGGAGCGCTTCATTGCTTGATCGTAAGACATAAACGAAGCAACTGGTGCACCTAAGCCAGGCATCGCGCCGACACCAATACCGATAAAACTACCACGAAGCAATGTCTTGGTACTTTTGAAAAATTCCTTAATTGTAATAAATCTATCTTCTAATTTTTTTGAAAATATATGTGCCGCTTGTTGCCCCCCACCCTTGGCCATGAATTTTTCTACTTGCAATAAGATTTCCGAAAATGCCAGCAGACCAATTGCTACAGGGATGAGCGATAAACCACCACCAAGCTGATAAATATCAAAGGTAAGTCTAGGTAATGCAGTAACCGGCTCGGTGCCGATCAAGCCCACCAGAATACCTAAGCTTGCTGCCATCAAACCACGGCAAATAGAAGTAGTACCAATACCGGCAATAACCGTAAGAGCTAAGGAAATCAAAGCAAAGATTTCCGATGGCCCCATGAACAAAGCAACTGCAGCAAGTGGCGCGGCAATAACAATCAGTACCACCGTTGAAATAAAGTCGCCCGCTACTGAACTGTATAATGCCATGCGTAATGCTTTTTCACCCTTGCCCTGCTGGGTAAGAGGGTAACCATCCCATGCCGTGGCTGCAGCCTCCGGCGTACCGGGTGTTCGTAATAGCACTGCCGACACGGCACCACCGAAGAATGCGCCTTTATTCAATCCCACAAGAAAACCAATCGCAGTGAGAGGCGTCATGTAATAAGTAACAGGAATAAATAACGCGATAGCCATAGGACCATTAATGCCTGGTATAGCTCCAATCAGAACGCCAAGAGCGACACCGATAAAAACGAACATTAAGCTGGCAGGTGAAATGGAGTCTAGTAACCCCGCAAAAATCATATCCATAGTATTTATTTTCCGCTTATTAGTATTGTTATTCGAAGATCTGTGGCCCCGGTACTGGTACACCGAAGCCATAGCGCATAACAACATAGAGAACGACTGTTAAAATGACCGATATTGTTATCATTTGAATCCATCTGCGATTACCAATAACGTACTGAACAGAGATCAAGAAAAGCAAAGAAGCTAAGATGTAGCCGATGTATTCAATTACAAATATAAGCAACACGGATGGCACAATTAGACTCAAAAGACGCCCCATGTTTACCCTGCCTACTTGTGTAAAACCGCTATCGTCACCCACATCTTCTGGAAACTCACTTTCAGCGACTGCAATTGGTTTCTTCAAGTACAAAGCAACGCCAACACGTAAAAGTGAAAGACATGCCATGAAAAATATGACACCAACAGCGACATAAGGCACTAACGCAGGTGATGCTCCGTAACCAGGATATGGCGGTGTATAAACAGGAATTGCCCAAGTGACCATTAATATACAAAACCCAACAATCAGCAAATAAGCGATTGCATCTCTTTTAATTCTCGTCACGTATTTTACCTCTTAACCCAGCTTTGCGCTGGAACTACAAAGGGAGTAATGCCGCCGGAACGAAAATCCGTTCCGGTACGGCGATATAACTTATATTATTTTTTTGCTTGCTCACCAAAAGTTTTATATAAATCTTTTACTGTTTGGTCTGCAGTTGCTTCACCCCATTTAACCGGTCTCATTAATAAGTTATTCGTAATGAACTCTTGAGTTTCCTTATCGTTCGCCAGTTTATCTGCTGCTGCGAGGATTTTAGCCTTTGCTTTTGGATCTAAGTTTTTAGGTGCAACAAGTGCGACAATCATTTCTACCTGTTCGTCATAACCCTGTTCACGTAAAGTTGGCACATCAGGAAGTGGTGGTAAACGTTCACCCAAAGCAGCTGCAATTAACTTAATAGAACCCGCTTCTACGTGCTTATAAAGGATAGCGCCAACATAACCCACGGCGGCATGTCCACCGGTAACGGCCTTAATTACTGAAGGACCACCTTTAGAAGGTATTAAAGACAAATTCACACCTTCTTTTTTTGCAATACGAATAATCGCATCACGATCATCTGCCCCATGGAACATGGCGATCATCGCTTTGTTATTTTTCTTGTGCCAAGCAAATGCTTCCTTCAATGTATTCCATGGTTTATCCGACTTAGATATGAATCCACTTGAATTAAGTGCAACGAGTGTCAGGTAATCAAAATCCTCTGGCGTGTAAACTAACTTTCCGTGATGAGGTGCGTATGTATATGCAGTCAGTGATGTCACAGCAAGATTGTAACCATCTGGCTTAGATCGACTAAGTTCTGTCGCCATCACTGTACCGTGAGAGCCAGTAACATTTTTAACATTAATGGGCTGTCCCATAATTTTGCTCATTCGCTGACTCAGTCCACGGGTTAGGCGATCAATCTGTGCGCCTGGTTGTGTCATTGTCATGAATGTAATAGGTCTACTTGGATAATCTGCCGCAAAGGCACTGGTAAAGGATATTGCTAACAAAAAGCCTAAACCAAGGCTAAATATTTTTTTCATCGTAGCTTCTCCGTATTGTGAATTATGATTATTGTCAGGCACCTTTATAAATTTAAGGTATAAAGGAAAAGTTTTTTTCACTGAAATTGATACTAGCGAATGTAAGTCCACAACATTGTCGCCTAGGTGACAATCTTCGCGCAGGACATACATATTTAAAAATTCACAGGGGAAGATATATTAGAAAATGAGAATAAACTTTTAAACTAATATTAGATAAACCCGATGTGGCTATCCATAAGTATAGCCAATCAATTTGTAGCTAACTTGTTAGAATGTATATTTTCTTAGCAGTTTTTCATTTTAATTATTTTCACTCTGGCAACCTATCACTCTACATGCCATTATAAGAAACAAGAATGATAGTAAGGATGTATGCTAGTGAACAATCTTTTTGAGCACGTCTTAAATCCACTTAGTGATATCGGAACTAATGACTTCTTCAATATTGATGAAGGAGAAGATGCTTGGTCAGATGCTCATGCAAATTTCTTGTCCAGCCTATCTGAATCAGAGACAAAAGATCTTCTAAAATGCTCTCATCGTTTAGATCTAAAATCTCGCGACTACCTATTTCGTGCCGGTGACCATTCTAATGATGTCTATATTGTTGCTGGTGGTTGTATCCGCTTATTTCAGGTTTCACCCACAGGTAAGGAAACAATTTTATGGTTCAGCTTTCCAGGAGAAATTTTCGGCATAGCTGAACTCTCTCGCGGTAATGAACGGCAACTATATGCTGTAGCAAATGAAGCCACTCAGGTGTTTTCAATTCGTAGTAAAGATTTCACCCAATTTCTGGGAACACACCCTGAGGCAGCCATGAAGGCCATCGGCATCCTGTCAGCTAGAGTTCGTGCCCTAGGCCATATTCTAGTTGGGTTAACTTCAGACAATGTAGAAACCCGTATTGCACGCTTATTAATGCGTTTTGCTGCTGTCTCTTCGGGCACACGATGCTGCGCTGGTTCAACTGAAGGTGAATTATGCGTACGCGTGCGGTTGACTCATCAGGACATTGCCAACCTGATCGGTGCCAGCAGGCAAACTGTTAGTACAACACTTGCTCACCTTCGTAAAATAGATGCTGTTCGTACAGTCGATCAACACATTCATATCGTTCAACCTGATCACATGCGCCGTCTTCTTGGCCTCAGCGCGGCTTAAACAAATGACACCAGCAAATAATTCGCTCTCTTGGCCACCGGAAGCAGCAAGATATCCAGATGCAGCTGTCCGTGCCTTTTCCGCACTAGGTAGTAATCTTGTATTAGACTTCCACGGCAACCCAGCAACAGCAAATCTTGCCGTGTTCTCTGATGGCAATCACCACATGGCACTGGAGGCCTGCGTACGTGCTTTTCTTGCTGAAAATCCAGAGGTAGGTGATGTCTTCTACACCACTACCCCGCCCGCCCCATTAGTTGATGCATTAAAGGGAGATGGGTTAGCGGTAGGTAACCTACGTATTAGCCGCAAGCCTGATGTCTTTATCGGCCCAGATAACATTTTAGAAGGACTGGTGAAGGCTAATTTAATGACTCATCATGCACCGTTCGCCGAAAGCCGAGGCAACGTTATTCTGGTGCGTAAAGGCAACCCGAAGAATATTAGCTGTGTGTCTGATCTGCTCTCTGATGATATTACGGTAACCTGCTCTAACCCGATAACAGAAAAAGCCAGCTACTCAGTCTACGCTGAAGCGGCAATGGGAATGGCACAAGAAGCTAGCGTAGATGGAAATGCCTTGGTAGAGAAACTAACAATAGCCGGCACCAACACAGTTCACTCACAAATAATTCATCACCGTGAAGTACCTGAAATAATAAGCGCAGGTCGTGCTGACGCTGCCATCATCTACTACCACTTAGCACTCCGCTATACTCGGATTTTTCCTGATGTTTTTGAACTAGTTGATATGGGTGGCGTAGTATCTGGGGAACGCTCTCCAATGAACCCCACAACTCAATATCACATTGGGCTCATCTCAGATGGTGGAAAATGGGGTAAAAATTTTATCTCTTTCATGCAGAGTAGTGTCGCGCAATCACTCTACGATGAGCATGGACTTTTTGGTCTTTGTTGAGTGCATTATATCTTTTGCTGACAATGGCGTACTCACCATGCGAAACATTTTTACCTAGACCCAATTCATGAGCCAAATGCCTGTTACTTGTTGCAATCAGGCATGATGCACTATCACCTGTTGGGCTTCACAATGCAGCACATCACATACATATTCAACATCCTTTTGCTGCGCATAAAAAATTAACAGTAATTTATCAGCCATAATTGCTCGTTCATATTCTTTTATACTTGCTCTGGTTACACCCATTTTGAAAAGTGCCACAGCGAGTGGGTTAGAATCATCACCAACCTCAACATTTTCCAGACCTTGTGACATCAGGGTAATCATTTGACCTACTACCATCAAAGTTCCAATACCAGAGACAAAAAATAACTCGGTGTCGGTGAGAAGCTGCTCCAGAGTATTCCGGTCGCTAACCTGATGGTTATGTATATCTGTTTCATTTTCATAGGCAATAACAGATGCCTGCTTAAGATCACATCTGGCTATTTTCAATTTTCCAATAGCCGCTTCAATATCAGCTAGGCTGGCATAAATTACAACGCAACAATTTTTTATCACTATTACTATCCTCACAACAATCAACTTCGGTAAAAATAACTCACCGTGCTTAATTATCATGTTCAGACTAACGCTACTCAGACAAAACGTCTGTCACTCGGATGACATTTATAATCTTTAAGTCGTATTAGTTTGTACTGGTTTTCCTTTCTACTTGATGTTTCGCTTCATCGGCATAATCTCTTAATGACTCAAGCTCGGTGACTTCCATATGAAATTTTTTCTTGTGCAATATTCCCTGCTTACGCCAATGTTGAAGATGCCTATTCACTACTTGGCGTACCGAACCTACCATTCGTGCTAATGATTCATCATGCAGATCATGTATTAATTTTAGCTGGTGTACCCCATCACTTTTATCGGAGTAGTTCGGAATAATATGACGTAAAATTAAGCGCGCCAATCGTGAGATAGTATCGTGTAATGCCAGATCACTGGCAAGATCTTCCATCTTGCGTATTTGTTCGCCAAGATATGGCAAGAACTTACGGTTAAATTCTGGATGTTGGTCAATCCAGTTTCGTGCATCAACAATAGGCACTGATATCAGGGAGACATCATCCAATGCAACGGGGATGACCTCATGAGGATTGGTATTGAGTAGTGTTACCATATCAATGCCATCGCCAGGTCCTAATATATACAAAGTAATACTACGACCTGTTGTAGGATTGATTCGCATCACTTCCAGACGACCATCAATCACCAAATAAAAACGCTGTTGGAAAATCTGTGGATCTAATTGCACTCCGCGTCGCCAAGTATCACGCCTGAACAGCTGTAACATATCATCCAGAACCTTTTCTGCCAGCCCTTCGAATAAAGGGGACTGGAAAAGCACGTTCTTACAGTGGTTGAAATAAACCGGATCCGTCTTCATTTATAGTATGTCCTAGCAAGTGGCTAACAGACTACTACAAACTGCTATTTGCCGGCAAACATCACTATTCTCTAAACTGTCACGCAGATGACAGCGAAAGATTTTTGTCTTAAGTATTTTAGCAACATGGCTTATTCAGGAACAAAACATGGATTTTAAAGATTATTACAAAATCATGGGCGTCAAACAGGATGCCAGTCAAGATGAAATTAAACGTGCCTATCGGAAGTTGGCACGTAAGTACCACCCGGACGTGAGCAAAGAATCTGACGCAGAAGAACGCTTCAAAGAAGTTGGCGAAGCCTATGAAGTGCTCAAAGATCCTGAGAAACGCGTTGCCTATGACCAACTTGGTTCAAACTGGCAGGCGGGTCAGGACTTTCATCCGCCACCCGACTGGGATGCCGGTTTCGAATTCAATGGCGGTGGTTATACTGCAGGTGACAGTGCGGCTTACAGTGATTTCTTCTCGTCTCTGTTTGGACAGGGCTTTGAGTCTGCTCAGGGTGCTCGTGGGCGTAGCGGTGGCTTCCATGCCCGGGGTGAAGATCATCATGCCAAGGTGCTGATTGATCTTGAGGACGCTTATCAGGGTGCGACACGCAGTATTACCCTGCAAAGCCCTGTTACCGATCAGCATGGTCGCGTTA
>JALTKP010000333.1 GCA_027078075.1 Gammaproteobacteria bacterium
TTTGCACCGATTGTGAGTTATGGGAATAAGCATACTGTGTCTGTAGATGATTCTGTTGTGCTTGAATACAATCCAACTGGGAGCAGTGTTCGTCGATGAGACGTAGTTTTTTAATAACGGTTTTATTACTCAGTAGTTTAACAGCTAGCGCAGAACAGATAACTTCCGACACTGTTCGAGAGTGGCTAAGCCGTGTTACCGAAGCGGGTAAGAATCTTAACTATGAAGGAACATTTGTTTATCGTCATGGTAATGATCTAGAAGCGATTCGCATTATTCATAAAGCTGATGAGAAGGGCGAACGTGAACGTATGATTTCACTGACAGGCTCTGCCCGTGAAATTATTCGTAACAATAAGGTTGTTACTTGTATTTCTCCCGATAGCAAGTCAGTTGTTGTTGATAATAAAACCCCTGGAACACGATTACCTTCCCTTCCTAAAGAATTAGCAAAGTTAGATGCGTATTATGACTTTAACTTTGAAGGTTATGAGCGCGTTGCTTCACGTCAAGCAAGACGAGTTGTTATTAAACCGCAAGATCGCTTCCGCTATGGCTATCGATTATGGATAGACGATGCATTTGAATTACTGTTACGTTCAGAGTTATTAGATCCTGATGGAAATGCAGTTGAACAAATCATGTTCACTGATATTAAACTCTATGAAACCATTGATGAGAAATTACTCGAGCCAAACATAAGTGGTCGAGAGTATAAGTGGGTAACGGACGATGAAAAACCACATGATGAACCAATGCCGGTTGATGCACGATGGAATGTAAAAGATAAACCCAAAGGTTTTATGCTTGAACATCATAATATGCATCGTTTACCAGAGAGCAATTCACCAGTAGAGCATCTTGTTTACACTGATGGTTTGGCTTGGGTCTCAGTCTATATAGAAAAACTCGTTCCAGATGCTGGTTTATTACAAGGTGCTTCTAATATGGGTGCAGTAAATGCCTATGGTCGTATCATGGGGCAGTATCATATTACAGCCGTTGGCGAGGTGCCTGCTGTTACTGTAGAACTACTCAGTAGTTCGGTTGTTTATGCCAAGTAGATTAACTCTATGATGCAAGAACAAGCAATTGTTGTTGAAGTAAATGGTCAACAAGTTAGTGTTGAAACTGATCGTCAGTCGAGTTGTGGGCACTGTTCGGCTAAAAATGGTTGTGGCTCAGCGTTACTTGGAAAATTCTTTGACCGAAACAAGCAACACTTAATTGTTGAAACAGATTTAAAATTATCTGTAGGCGATAGAATTCTATTGGGTTTAGATGAAAGCGCATTACTGCGAGGTTCCTTCATAGTTTATGCCATTCCGTTGTTAATGATGTTATTTTTACCTATCGTTATAAATCAATTTGTAATATCAGAAATCATCTCCATATTATCTGCTGTGGTTGGTTTTTCTATTGGCATCATTTATGTAAAGTATTTTTCTGTTGTAGCGCGAAATGGAGATAACTTTAGTCCAGTAGTTTTAAAGCGTTTAGAAATGTAAGTAATTCGATTAAATAGCTAGTTGTAGTGTAGGAGTTGTTATGAAAGTAAATGCAAAGAATCTTGTAAATTGGCTGACACTATTTTTAATGGTGGCAGTGACGTCTGTGCAGGCAAGAAGCCTTCCAGACTTTACTAGTCTAGTTGAAAACAATAGTGCAGCTGTTGTTAATATCAGTACAACTCAGAAAGTAAAACAATCATCTCGGTTGCCGAAAAATTTTCAAATTCCGGATCTTCCAGAAGACAGTCCTTTTAATGACTTCTTTAAACGATTCTTTGATGAGGAAGGTAAGCAATCACCTGATTTTGATACAAAATCTTTAGGCTCTGGTTTCATTGTCTCAGAAGATGGCTATGTGATTACTAACAATCATGTTGTCAAAGGAGCCGATGAAGTATTAGTGCGTTTGAACGATCGCCGTGAATACTCAGCCAAGGTAATTGGCACGGATGAACGGACTGATGTAGCGGTACTTAAGATTGAAGCGGATCACTTGCCGGTATTAAAAATTGGTTCTTCGAGTGATCTAAAAGTAGGTGAGTGGGTGCTTGCGATTGGTTCTCCGTTTGGTTTTGATTATTCTGTTACGGCAGGCATCGTGAGTGCTAAAGGTCGTAGTTTGCCACGAGAAAACTACGTACCATTTATCCAAACAGATGTAGCAATCAACCCAGGTAACTCAGGTGGACCTTTGTTTAACCTTGATGGTGAAGTTGTTGGTGTGAATTCACAAATTTATAGTCGTACCGGTGGCTTCATGGGATTGTCGTTTGCTATTCCGATTGAGGTAGCCATGAATGTGGCTGATCAATTAAGAAAAAATGGCCGTGTTTCTCGCGGTTGGCTTGGGGTATTAATCCAAGATGTT
Source organism: Gammaproteobacteria bacterium (assembly GCA_027078075.1). Classification (GTDB taxonomy): domain Bacteria; phylum Pseudomonadota; class Gammaproteobacteria; order AKS1; family AKS1; genus Sulfuriflexus. The sequence goes on from JALTKP010000333.1 coordinate 2,380, forward strand.
AATTCAGATTTAGCAGAATCATTTGGTATGGAACGACCACGTGGTGCATTGGTTTCCCGTGTACTGCCTGATAGTCCTGCGGATGATGCTGGTTTTGAAGTTGGTGACATTATTTTAAGCTTTAATGGCGAGAAGGTAGTTCGTTCTAAGGATTTACCACCGTTGGTTGGACGTACTCCTGTTGAGAAAAATGCAAAAGTTAAAGTACTACGCAAAGGTAAGCGTAAATCCTTAACGGTTAAAATTGGGGAACTTCCAGAACAAGACAAAATTGAAGTTGCTCAAAATGTACCTAAAGCCGCTAAAGAAAATCGTATTGGTATTGTTGTTGCTGAGCTTACTAATAAGCAACGTAAGCAATTAGATATCAGCAAAGGTGGTGTGTTAGTTGTGTCTACTTCTCGTGGTGCAGCAACTAAAGCAGGTATTCATAAAGGTGATGTGATCACGATGTTGAATAATGTTGATATCGAAAATATTGATCAATTTAACGAGCTAGTTGATGACTTGCCTGAAGGTAAATCTATTCCTGTATTGATTCATCGTCCACGTAGCGGTCCATTATTCTTGGCATTAAAAATTAAAGATGAGTAATAACTCGGCGTCGACCATACAATTAACAATGTATGGTCGACGCGGATGTCATCTTTGTGATGATATGCAGGAAAACCTTGCATCCTATGAAGATGAAATGGATTTTAGCGTTAATATTGTCGATATTGATGATGATCCCGTTCTAATCGGCCAATTTGGCACTAAAGTGCCCGTATTGATGCATGGAAAAACTGAAATATGTCATTATTTCCTCGATCTAAAGGCATTGCAGATGTATTTCAGCCAATCGCCTGAATAAGTTATAATCCCTGACTGGATGGCGCGAGTTGAACTTGCTGCCAATTTTCGATTATTTCGGTTTGCTGAGACTCAGACCCATTATCCTTTTGTAGGTACTCATTCCATGAAAATGGAGAACATTCGTAATTTCTCCATCATTGCTCATATTGATCACGGTAAATCCACACTGGCTGACCGTTTCATTCAGGACTGTGGTGGTTTATCCGAGCGCGAGATGCAATCTCAAGTACTCGACTCAATGGATATTGAACGTGAGCGTGGTATTACCATTAAAGCTCAAAGTGTCAGTCTGGATTATCATGCCGACGACGGCGAGACCTATCGCCTGAATTTCATTGATACGCCTGGGCATGTTGATTTCTCCTATGAAGTTTCTCGATCACTTTCTGCCTGTGAAGGGGCTTTGTTAGTGGTTGACGTAGCGCAGGGTGTTGAAGCCCAGAGTGTTGCGAATTGCTATACCGCGATTGAACTTGGTTTAGAAGTGATGCCGGTTCTAAATAAAATTGATTTACCTGCGGCTGATCCAGAACGAGTTATACAAGAAATTGAAGAAATTATCGGTATTGAAGCAGAAGATGCCATAAGAGTCAGCGCCAAAACCGGTATTGGTATTAAAGATACTTTAGAACAACTTATCAAAACCATTCCTGCCCCTGTGGGTGATGCAGATGCACCTTTGCAGGCGCTTATTATTGATTCGTGGTTTGATAATTACTTAGGTGTCGTTTCATTAGTTCGTATTGTTAACGGTAGGCTTTCCGCAAAGAATAAAATCCGTATCATGTCGACAGGAAGAGATTTTCTGGTTGATATAGTTGGTATCTTTACACCAAAACGTGTCGTGACTAAAAGTCTTGAGGCTGGCGATGTTGGTTATATCGTCGCGGGGATTAAAGATATTACCGGTGCGCCAGTAGGCGATACAATTACCCGTGTTGATAATCCATCAGAAGAACAATTACCTGGTTTTGAACAAATACAACCACGAGTATTTGCGGGTTTATTCCCGATTAGCGCAGATGATTATGAAAGCTTCCGTGAAGCGCTTCAAAAACTGAGTATTAATGACGCCTCATTATTTTACGAACCAGAAAATTCTCAGGCGCTTGGTTTTGGTTTCCGCTGTGGTTTTCTTGGTATGTTGCACATGGAAATTATCCAAGAGCGACTAGAGCGTGAATATGATATTGATCTGATCACAACAGCACCGACAGTTATCTATGAGGTGTTGGATACGAAAGGGGAGATTATTAAAATTGACAACCCTTCAAGATTACCAGAGCCAAATTACATAGATGAAATTCGTGAGCCAATTATTTCTGCTAACTTACTTCTGCCACAAGAATATGTAGGTAATGTAATAAGTTTATGTATTGAAAAACGCGGCGTACAAAAGAACATGCAGTACCTTGGCAATCAAGTAACAATGACTTATGAAATGCCAATGAATGAAATGGTGTTGGATTTCTTTGATAGGTTAAAATCAGTAAGTCGTGGTTTTGCTTCAATGGAATATCACTTCTCGCATTTTGAGGCTGCTAATGTTGTTAAATTAGATGTGTTGATCAATGGTGAGTGTGTGGATGCTTTAGCTGTGATCGTTCATCGTGATCAGGCACAATCAAGAGGTCGTGATTTAGTCGAGCGGATGAAAGAAATCATCCCAAGGCAAATGTTTGACGTTGCGATACAAGCGGCAATCGGCACGCATGTGATAGCACGTTCAAACGTGAAAGCCTTGCGAAAGAACGTAACTGCAAAATGTTACGGTGGCGATGTGTCGCGTAAGCGCAAGCTGCTTGAAAAACAAAAAGCAGGTAAGAAGCGAATGAAGCAAGTGGGTTCAGTAGAAATTCCGCAAGAAGCCTTTATGGCAGTATTGGGTGTTGGGAAAAATAAATAATATGGAGTGTCAACAGTGAAGTTTGATTTTGAAGTGGTATTGGTAATCCTTGCGCTAGTGAGCGGAATTATTTGGGCTGCAGATAAATTTTTTCTAGCAAAAAAGCGCGTTTCTGATGCTGGTGAAGAAGCACAAGAACCAATAGTTATTGAATATGCTAATTCTTTATTTCCAGTTTTTATTATTGTTTTATTTTTACGTTCATTTGTTGGTGAGCCATATGAAATCCCATCCGGTTCTATGAAGCCAACATTGCTGATTGGTGACTATATTCTAGTTAGTAAATTTAGTTATGGTGTAAGATTACCTGTCATTGATACAAAACTGTTTGATGTTGGGCATCCTCAGCGTGGTGATGTATTTGTTTTCCGCTACCCAGAAGATAATGAAACAAACTTTATTAAACGTGTTGTCGGGGTGCCAGGTGACCAAGTTCGCTATATTAATAAAACACTCTATGTGAATGGTAAGAAAGCGGAACAGATTCCAGCAGGAACCGCACCAGCCGAATGTCCAGGCTTTTTCCGTCAGCCAGCAACGATTTTGAAGGAAAACCTGCTCGGAATAGAGCATGAAATCTATATTTGTGGGCGAGATCACAGTGGGGCGCTAAATATTAACGTTCCTGACGGACATTACCTTGCATTTGGTGACAATCGCGACAATAGTAATGATAGTCGTGGTTGGGGATTTGTGCCTGAAAAGAACCTTGTTGGTAAGGCACAAATTATCTGGTTTAGTTCAGATGCCTCAAAAGGCTGGTTTTCTGGCGATCGTTTTCGCTGGAACAGAATTGGTACAAGTCTAAATTGAGATTTATAAAGCCCCATTAAGAGGAACCTAGATATGAGGAATTTAAAAAATCAACGTGGTGTTACGGGATTGGGTTGGTTAATCATTCTTGGCTTGATTGCGTTTTTTGTTTTTTTAGGATTAAAAATTTACCCGATTTATTGGGAAAACTATAACGTGAAAAATTCTCTTGCATCGCTATCAAAGACACAAGGTATTTCCCGAATGTCTAGAGCGAAGATTCGAGGTTTATTGCAAACAAAACTTGATATTAATAACGTTCGAAGAATTAAGAAGAAAAATATTAAAATTAATAAACGTAATGGCGCAGCAATCGTTGCAGTAAAATATACAGTTAAAGTACCTCTTGTTGGAGAGCTTAGTCTGGTGGCTGAATTTGATGAAAAAATCGAGGCAGTGAATTGACGCCCGACCTTGTTAAATTATCTAAGCAGATAGATTACACGTTTACTGATGAAGCATTATTGCTAAAAGCATTGACGCATCGTAGTGTCGGCCAGTCAAATAATGAGCGACTTGAATTTCTTGGTGATGCGATTCTAGGAATGGTAATCGCAGATGAACTATTTAACCGATTTCCTGATTGTTCAGAAGGGGAGATGAGTAGGTTGCGAGCAAGTTTAGTTAAAGGTGAAACCCTTTCTGAGTTGGCAAGAGATTTATCACTAGGTGATTTTTTAAAATTAGGTCCCGGTGAATTGAAAAGCGGTGGGTTTAAACGTAGCTCGATTTTGGCCGATGCCTTTGAAGCGATTATCGGTGCCATTTATTTAGATTCAGATTTACCAACATGCCGTCATTTTATTTTGACACAACTATCTACTCGAATAGAAAACGTAAGCCCAGAAAATGTGGGTAAAGATCCTAAAACGCGTCTCCAAGAGTATTTGCAGGCACGACAACAACCATTGCCAATATACGATGTGGTGGAAGTGTCAGGCAAAGCGCATGCACAAACATTTAAAATAGAATGTAAGATAGAAGGTGGTAAAATGGTTACCGCTGTAGGCAGTAGTCGCCGTAAAGCGGAACAAGCTGCTGCTAGTGAAATATTAGAACGTATCAATGACGGTTTAAAATAATGAGCGAAAATAAAAAACGCTGTGGCTATGTCGCTTTTATTGGGCGTCCTAATGTGGGTAAATCCACATTATTGAATCGTCTGGTTGGGCAGAAGATTTGTATTACGTCTCGTAAACCACAAACAACGCGGCATCGTGTCCTGGGTATAAAAACGACAGATGACACTCAGTTTATTTTTGTTGATACACCCGGTATGCATATTGACAACAAGCATGCAATGAACCGTTATATGAACAGGGCGGCAACAACTGCAGTTCATGATGTTGATGTTATCGTGTTCTTGATTGAAGCGACCGGCTGGAATGAGGCTGATGATTTAGTGCTTGAGCGTCTTGAGCATACTGAGGCAAAAGTAATAATCGGTATCAATAAAATAGATAGGCTAGATAAGAAGGATGCTCTATTGTCTTTGCTAGGAAAGCTGTCTGAAATAAAGAATATCAGTGAGATTATTCCCTTATCAGCAACAAAGGGTGATAACACAGAATTGCTCGAATCAACCTTAAGAAACATGTTGCCAGAATCAGACTTTTTCTATGATGAAGAACAAGTCACCGATAGAAGTATGCGTTTTATTGCAGCTGAATTAATTCGTGAAAAATTGATTCGACGTTTAGGTAAAGAATTACCTTATGCTCTTACAGTTGAAATTGAAGAATATGAGCATGAAGATGGCATGCTAAGAGTGGGAGCGGTTATTTGGGTTGAACGTGATGGTCAAAAAGTGATCGTGATCGGTAAGAATGGTTCAATGTTAAAAGAAATTGGTCGTCAATCTCGTATCGAATTAGAAAAAATGCTCGAGACAAAAGTTTTCGTCCGACTTTGGGTAAAAGTACGTGAGGGCTGGTCAGATGATACACGTGCATTACGCAGTCTTGGATATACCGACGATTTCTAATGAGTCAGCGGATTGAAAATGAACCTTGCTTTGTTTTGCATCGGCGTGAGTTTAGAAACACCAGTCTTATCTTAGAAGTTTTTTCCGTGAATCATGGCAGAGTTGCTATGGTCGCAAAAGGTGCAAGACGCCCCAAATCACCAACCAATGCCTTATTACAAGTATTCCAGCCATTACTCATATCGTGGACAGGCAAAGGTGAATTATATACTTTAACCCAAGTGGAAGCTGCTGACTTTGTAAAGCCTTTAGCTGGTGGTTCTTATGCCAGTGCTTATTATTTAACCGAGCTAATTTTTCGGTTATTGAAACATGCCGATGTACACGAAGAACTGTTTACCTTGTATGCCAAAGCCTTAACTGCATTGCGAGAAGCGGGTGCAGATAGTCAGACAACAGAGATCTGCTTGCGGTTGTTTGAAAAGCAATTACTGCAAGAATTAGGCTACGGCTTAGTACTAGATCATGATGTGAATACAGGTGAGCCACTTGACCCTGATTATGACTATCATTATGTTTTTGAGCATGGCCCAGTTATTTGTACTGAGAATAGCGTTCCCAATGGCCCCAGGTTAAGTGGCCGCAGTATTATTGCTTTAAATAATGAATCACTTGATGATGCCGCGTGTTTACGTGATTGTAAGCGATTAATGCGAAGTGTCTTGCAGGGCTATATTGGCGATAAACCATTACAAAGCCGCATGTTGTATAATCATCGTTCGATGAGTTAATTCCGTAGGAGAGTTGAAAGTGTCTGAGTCACTCAATGACATTTTATTAGGTGTAAATATTGATCATGT